>CAIYTJ010000625.1 GCA_903929065.1 uncultured Bacteroidales bacterium
GAGAAGAAGGGCTTGTTGCTTACGCAACAGTAATGTTAGATGCTAAATTTTAAATGTTAAATGTTGTCGGAAAGTCCGGAAGTCAGACCGTCAACCGTCAACCGTCGGGAGTCGGGAAGACGGAAAGTCCGTAAGAAAGTCTGTAAGTCGTAAGTAATAAAGCACGTGAAAATATTTAAAGAACTGAAACCTTAAACGAGATGTCAGGTTGTCAAAAAGGACTCCTACTGAGAGCCTGTCGAAACCTATTATTAAAAACTAAAGAAAGAAAAACTAAAACGTTCTAAAATAATTCGTGTAATAGGCTCGTCAAGTTGTTTTGAATCTCTGTCTGTTTTTCCTATCTTTGAGAGCGTGGTATAATAAGCTAATCTGAAAATTTGTAATGATACAAACTATAACAATAGATATTATTAATAATAAAGCTGTTCGTCTGATACAGGATTTAGAGATTCTGCAATTGATACGTGTGCACAAAGAGAAACAATCATCCGCAATAACAACCAATTGGGAAGCAAAATATAAAGGGGCTATGCAAAAACAATCTTTGCAGGAGGTGGACAGCCAGTTAAATGAACTACGTAACGAATGGGAATAAAATATCTTTGGGATACCAATACAGTTATTTATTATCTACAGCAACAGTTTTCCATTTCAGCCGGAACATTCATAGATGATTTGTTGAAAGAGAATCATCCTGCTATTTCGGCAATTACTGAAATTGAATTGCTTTGCTGGAAAACAGTTTCTGATAAAGACTATGAACTGCTTTTAAACTTTATTAATGATATTACAGTAATAGAATTGGAGCAACCTATAAAATTGAAGACTGTGGAAATCAGAAAGAACAGCAGGATAAAACTTCCTGATGCCATCATCGCCGCTACCGCGGTTGTTTATAATCTTACTCTAATTACAAGAGATACCAAAGATTTCAAAAATGTTATTGGCTTAAAAATAATTGATCCATATATTATCTTATAGTATGCTCAATAGTTTTCATTTCGTGTAATAAAACGTTGGGAGTAATAAAATATTAAAAGAACAAAAGCTAAGCCGTTCTTGAATTATTAGTTTAATCGAAACAAAAGCTGCTTTAAAACTAATTGACCGATATTTTTAATAAACATATATATGAAACAAATAAAAGAACCAGAATTTATAGGGGGCGAAGGTGCGTTAACCAAAAAAGAAGAAATTGCTTTGTCGAAATATTTTGCTAAAATGAAAAACAAAGAAAGCAAGCCCTCTGATAAGAAATTAGATAAGAAAAATTTACTAGAAAAAGTTATTCTTGGATAACGAGGATGGGTCGGCAAGTCCGGAAGTCCGGAAGTCAGACCGTCAACCGTCAACCGTCGGGAGTCGGGAGTCGGGAGTCGGGAGTCGGGAGTCGGGAGTCGGGAGTCGGGAGTCGGGAGTCGGGAGTCGGGAGTCGGGGATAATATAACACGTGAAGATATTTAAATAACTGAAACCTTGACGTCTAATGCCAAACTGAAACACCAATGGTTCCCGGTCTATCGTTTCATAATGATGAGATAGCCACAGCTTTGACTAGTATATTCATCTAATGATCATCAGTACAGCCACAATCACCACATCTCTTTAACAAGATTCGTTGCAAAGCCCGGCAAGTCCGGCCCCCTTTGGGGCTTCTCTATGACTGCCCTCCGGGGTTGCTCGCTACGAAATTCTGAAAGTGTAGCCTTTTCCACGAACGTCATAACGAGGCTTCAAAGAACGTTTAATCATTAAACGAAATATTAGTTGCAAATGGGGGGTTATTAATAGTTTGCAGTCAGTGAAGCCGTGGTTATCTCTTTCTATGGAACTGTATGTTCTGGACAAGCGTTTCAAAATGATGAGATAGCCACAGCTTTGACAAGCTCTATTCATTTAATAATCATCACTACTGCCACAATCATCATTGCTTTTAACGAGATTCCTTCCAAAGCTTCGCTATGACGGGCCTCCGGGGGGGTGCTCGTTGAAGCAGCCGTCGTAATCTGTGTCACTATGGAAACTCATGCCCTCTAAAACTGGTCATTTAATAGACAGATAGCAACAGCTTTGGCTTACTCTATTCATTTAAAGATCTCAGTACTGCCATAATCATCGCTTCTCTTTAGCGAGATTCGTTGCTATAACGATCAGCCGGGTGGGCTTGGCTATCGAGATGACATTCATATATGGAATGTTGTTTAAAAACATCATTCGTTAGACCAAAGACTTTACTCTTTCTATCGCTTCGCAAATGAACATTCAACAACAATCCCTATTTTTATCACTTAATGGCAAAACTGAAACTTCAACCACCAAAGACCAACACCTAAAGACCAAAGACCTTCTTCTATGAACCCTATAAGCGAACTCAAATCCACCTGGCATACCATACCCTCCGAAGTGCAGCGCTTTTTAAAACGTGCATTGATTATTTTCATTATCTGGAAATTGATCTATCATTTGTTTTTATTTAATGGAAGAGTGATCGATAAACCATTAACGGATTGGAGTACCAAGGGAGCAGAAAAAATTATGCAAATGTTTTATCCTGAGAGTAAATTGATGATAAAAGAAGAATGTAAAATTGCACCGGAATCAAACAATGAATTATTTTGTACAAATTATTTATTCTTGAATGGGAAAAAAGCCATTGGGGTTGCCGATGGTTGCAATGCTTTAGAATTATTTGTTTTGTATATAGGTTTTTTATTCTCTTTTCCA
>CAIYTJ010000626.1 GCA_903929065.1 uncultured Bacteroidales bacterium
AACTTTGATAAAAGTTTCAATAAATACGAACACAATAGATTTAATTTGTGTTTCATTTATAAATATAGTTTAATAGAATATTTCAATTTCTAATTAAAAAAAGCTCAAATTTACACATTGAACCGGTTAAAATTTCCTATCTTTACCACACTTTCTCACCGCTGATTGTTTTCATTCATTTAGAATGTTGTATCGATTTGAAAATAAACAAATTACAAAATATATGGAAGATAAATTAGTAACGCTGGCAATTCGTACTTTTCAACGGGCACAAATGATTAAATCCGTTTTAGATGAAAACGGAATTGAAACAGTAATTCATAATTTAAATCTGGAACAACCGGAAATGGCTGTTGGAGTCAGAGTTCGGATTAAAGAAAGTGATTTGCCGCGTGCTTTAAAAATTGTGGAAGAAATGGAAAGTGCCTGGGAGCAGGAACCTGCAATCGGAAGCAATGATACTCCACAGGTTTTAATTCCGGTAGATTTGACCGATTTAGTTCCGAAAGCCACTGATTTTGGATTTCATTTTGCTGATGTTCTTGGTGCGGAAGTTGTTTTTCTTCATGTTTATTTCAGTCCGGCTTTTACAATCTCATCGAACAATGAATTAAGCACATACAGTATTAGCGACAGCGAATTGCTCCGTCGTATAATCAGTTCGGCAAATGCTGAAATTGAGATTCTTACCAAACAAATTCATGGACGAATCGCCAAAGGTGAATTACCAAACATTCCTTTCCGCTTTGAAATGAAAGAAGGAGTTCCTGAAGAGCAAATTCAGGAATATTGTAAGAAAAATAACCCCGTTTTGGTTGTTATGGGAACCCATGGCAAAAAACAAACCAACGAATTGATTGGAAGTGTAACGGCTGAAGTTATGGAAACCTGTACTACACCTGTTTTTGCAGTTCCGGTATTAATGAGCATGCAAACGCCGGATGATATCAAACGAATTGCATTTCTAACTAATTTTGATCAAAAGGATCTTATTGCCATCGACCGCGCCATCTCGATTTTTGGTTCAGAAAATATAGAACTTTATTTTATCCATGCTTCTGATAAAAATCAGGCATGGAGCGAAGTGATTTTGGGTGGAATCAAATCTTATTTTGCAAGCCATTATCCAAAATTACTTACCAATTTCGCCTTGTTGAATGCAAATGATTCGCCTGAACTTTTAAACACTTATATGGCTGATCATCAAATTAATGTACTGGCATTCAATACGCGACGCCGAAATTTGTTTGCAAGGCTATTTAATCCGAGTCTGGCATACAAAATGGTTTTACATTCGGACACACCGCTATTTGTTACTCATGTTTAAAGAATTTGACCAGTTTTTTCGGGTCTTTTTCTTTATAATTAAATACTTTTATTACTCTTTGAGTTCATTCTCTTTCGAAATGAATTTGTTATATTTGCCACCTATTTTCACAAAAAAATCACATGAAGAAGATTCGAGTTCAAATCTTATTGATATTGTTGTTCCTTTTTGTTAATCATCAGTCTTACTGTCAGTTAATAAGCACTTTAAAAAACAATATAATTGAGATTTCAATTAATCCGTTATATCAAAAAGAGGATTCTCACGAAAATGCCACCTCTATTTCAAACAAAGGAAATACCAGCGATTTAAGTTTAAGGGAACTTTATTGGTATACATACCAAAAAGAATCGGAGCTGGATAAAATTATGAGTTTGCAAAAGGAGGATGGTTCATTTCCTGATATTCAGTACGATGATTCGGCTTTAAGTAACTGGAGCCCAACAAATCATGCAACGAGATTACTTTATCTGGCCAGAGCCTATATTACTCCCGGCTCAAAATACTATCAAAAGAAAGAAGTTTCAGACAAAATACACAGCGGAATTAATTTTTGGTTTCGATCGAATTTGGTGTGTAGAAACTGGTGGTATAATGAAATAGGTATTCCTAAAACCTTGGGATTGGTTTTTCTTTTCATTGAAAATGAACTGACGCCACAAGAAAAAGCTGATGCAGTGGTGGTTATGAACCATTCAACTTTCAAACAAACCGGGCAGAATAAAGTATGGCAAGCAGGAAATGTGTTTTTAAAAGCCTTGTTATTGAACGATGAAAATCTGGCATTAAGAGCGCGTGACTCTATTGCTTCCGAAATTTACCAGACTACCAACGAAGGAATTCAGCCAGACTTTAGTTTTCATCAACACGGCCCGCAACAGCAATTCGGGAATTACGGGTTAGCGTATATTTCAAGTATGTCTTATTTTGCCAATGTATTTAGGGGAACAATGTTTGCTTTTTCAAATTCTCAAATAAATACGCTGAAAAATTTCGTGCTTGATGGTGAAAACTGGGTTGCATGGCGTGGTTTCCTAGATGTGAGTGCCTGTAACCGTCAGCTATTCAAAAAAGCCCAGGTTGGAAAAGTAATGACTCTTTGTGTTGCGGTCAATCAACTTTCAAAAGCTGACCCGTCAAACGAATCGAAATACAGTGATTTGATTAAACGCAATTTACAACCCGGAATATTGCCTGAAAAGGCAATGGCAAAACATTTTTGGAACTCAGAATTAACGGTTTTTAGGGATGCATCGAGTTATATTTCTGTACGTTCTTGCTCTCCAAGAGTTAAAGGAACAGAATTTACAAATAACGAAAATAAACAAGGTCATTATATTTCGGATGGATGCACCATTTTTATGCGAAACGGGGATGAATATAATGATATTTTTCCTATTTGGGATTGGAATCGGATTCCGGGGGTAACTGCACCACTTTTCGACCCGGCCAAAGCTCACACAAAAACGGATGATTACAAAAATCCAAATCCATTTGTAGGTGGATTGGCCCATGAAAATAACGGAATATCAACATTCCATCTTGCCAGAAATGGCGTAGATGCAAAGAAATCGTGGTTTTATTTAGATGGAGTTTTTGTTTGTTTGGGAGCCAATATTAAGTCGGCAAACGAAAAAGAAATTATAACTGACGTAAATCAATGTTTGCAAAAAGGAGGAGCCGAAATATCTTTTAATAATGGAAAAAAGATATTTACAAATGACACGTTGTTAAATTCATCCGCTATAAATACCGTGTGGCATGATTCGATAGGTTATTATTTTCCAAAAAATACTCCAATAAGTTATTCCGAGAAAACTCAAACCGGTGACTGGCACAAAGTTGCCGATCCTTATACTGATGAGAAAATTTCAGGTAAGGTTTTTAATCTTTGGATCAATCATGGAGTTAATGCAAAGGCTTTTCCAACGTATGAATATGTGGTTTTACCAGCGGTTTCGCAGAAGAAATTGAATGATTTTGTCCGTAAACCGAGCATTGAAATATTGCAAAACAATAAAGATATTCAGGCAGTTAAATTGAAAAATAATCGTTTATTTGAATTTGTTTTATACAAACAAGGAAGAGTTCAAACATTTTCAAAAAACGAATTTATTGATTCTAAAACATGTGGTTTAATTATGCTGGAACAGGATGCTACAAAAAATATTACGCTTACAGTAGCCGAACCAACTCAATCAAAGAAAACATTCCGGTTAAGTTTGACAGGTAAATATACGGGTGAGTATGCCATATATGACTCAACGACAGGACAAACCGATATTAAAATTCAATTACCTCAGGGTGGAGAAGCCGGCAAATGTGTCACCATTAAACTTGTCAAATAAACTACAATTAAATCTTACTCAATCCATCATTATCCGATTATAATCGGTTTAATCTTTCACAAATTATCTCTTTTGAATAAATTAAAGAAACAAT
>CAIYTJ010000627.1 GCA_903929065.1 uncultured Bacteroidales bacterium
TGTCCATGGCGATTTGCCAGTCGGAAAATAATTTACGAAAATACGCTTTTACCAATTTGGGATTTTCTTTACCATCTGGACGGTTAACGCGTAAAACAAATTCACGATTTATGGCCATTATTTCAACGACCAAACTATCAACTTTTTGATCGTCAATCTTTTTGGACATTAAACAACGGAAATAAATATCGGTAATCAGCTCGGACGAAACGAATTTGATTGTTTTCTTTAGGTTTCTACGACTTGCCATAGTTTTAATTATTAAAATTTATTCATACAAATATAAGCCAATATTATGATAAAGTCATCTTTTACAGTAAATTTGCAGAAAAATAATGACTTTACTTTTCAAACCGGGCCAACTTATTTTTTCAACAATGAATTCAAACTTTAAACAACTATATTTAGGGCTGATTGCTGTTGCACTTCTGACCGTTTCCATAGGGTTTTCCGGTTGCGTAGACGATAGTTTTTCCACCAATCCCAACGATAAACTGGCCTTTTCAAAAGATACACTGGCATTCGACACCGTTTTCACTACGATTGGAAGTGCCACTTCGAAAGTAATGATTTACAACAGGAATAATTCTGCCCTGAAAATAAGTCATATTGCACTGGCCGGGGGGAGAAATTCGGCATTCAAAATTAATGTAGATGGCAGCCTGAATGCCAATGGTCAGTTTGATAATATTGAAATCAGGGCAAAGGACAGCATGTTTGTTTTTGTTCAGATAACAGTTGACCCTCAGAACAGTAATTCACCTGTTTTTATAAAAGATTCTATTACTTTCCAAACCAACGGTGTTATTCAACATGTTAAACTTCAGGCTTACGGACAAAATATTGTTCCGCTGAAAAATAAGTTATTCAAGGATGACACCACACTTACTGCCGATTTACCGTATGTGGTTACGGGCAATCTGGTGATTGATACGGCCAAAACCCTGACCTTGAATCCAGGCTGCCGTATATACTTCCATAACAATGCCAATCTGATTGTATATGGCACACTGAAAGCCAACGGTACGGCTGCCAATCCCATACTCCTGCGGGGCGACAGGTTGGACGAAATTAAGTTTGCAACTTCATTCCCATATAATAATGTGGCAGGTCAATGGGGCGGCGTCTATTTGCTGTGGAATCAGGCAAAACATGTGTTGCATCATGTAAATATGAACAGCGGATATGTGGGCCTTTATTTCTCGAATAACGACCGAAATACGATTCCGAACCTGGAAATATCCGATTGCCGTATATCAAATTTTCTGCTTTACGGACTGGTGGTTCAAAATGGAAATGTACAGGTTTCAAATTCCGAAATATCCAACACCAGCAGTTATACGGTATATTTAAACGGAGGAAAACACACCTTCCTGCAAAGTACCATTGTGAATTATTTTGATAACAGTAAAGTGGAACCGACCGACCGGTATCAAGAGAAAAAACCGGCCGTGATGATTATGAATCTCAATCGCGTGGCACCTATGGAAACTGTCTTCAAAAATTGTATTATCAGTGGCGACCTTGATAATGAGTTTACACTGGCATCACGTTCTTTGGACCAGTATCCGGGCATTTTCGATCATTGTTATATCCGCAAAACAGATTCATTGAAACTGGCACAATTTACCAATATTCGTTGGTATAACAGTAAGGACACGTTGATTTTCAAAAGCAATCATTACGATTTCGAAAAGAAAATCAATTTCAATTTTATGCCCGATTCCATTTCGCCGGTTCGGGGTAAAGCCGACCTGACTGTTGCTTCACAATTTCCACTCGACCTGAACGGCAATAACCGCCTGGTGGGTAACAAACCTGATCTCGGTGCTTATCAGTGGCAGCCGATAAAAAAATAAACCCGGATGAAAAAGGAAATCTTACTGTTTTTTCTGATTTTTTCATTTCAACTTCATGCCCAGCGTGCCGAAAAACAGAACTTTAAGATTATGTGTTATAATGTGGAAAATTTTTTTGATTGTGTACATGATTCGTTGAGCAATGACTCAGAATTTTTGCCGAAAGGCGCACGAGGTTGGACGTATGCTAAATATCAAAAGAAACAAGCCAACATTGCACGGGTTATCACTGCCATTGGCGGTTGGGATACGCCTTCGTTGGTTGGGTTGTGTGAAGTGGAAAGCCGGAAATGTCTGATTGACTTGACACACTATTCAGGACTAAAAAACCTTCGTTATAAGTTTCTTCATCATGAGTCACCCGATCCGCGTGGAATTGACGTGGCACTGCTCTACCAACCGCGGGAATTTAAACCTATACACGACCAAGCCATCCCTGTTCATTTCCCCAATGCACCGCACAGCCGGACACGCGACATCTTGTTTGCTTCGGGAATCATTCCTACCGGCGATACGTTGCATGTGTTTGTATGTCATTTTCCTTCACGGCTCGATGGCGAACTGGAATCGGAAGAGAAACGATTGTTTGTGGCATCGGTGGTTCGCAGTAAAGTTGACAGTATTTTTGCCGTCAATAAAAAAGCAAATATCGTGATTATGGGTGATTTCAATGATTTCCCCACCAACGCCAGCATGCTGGAAGTGTTGAAAGCAAAACCGTTGAATGATTCTGTTTCCAATCAATGTTTATATAATTTGATGTATAAATTGCATGCCGAAGGAAAAGGTTCGAACAAACATTTGGGAGAATGGGGAGCGTTGGATCAGATGATTGTTTCGGGCAATTTGCTGATAAAAACCGGCACGTTTTACACCCGGCAAAGCGATGCGCATTTCTTTGATGCCGATTTCCTGCTGGAAAATGATAAAACATATCTTGGTAAGCAACCATTTCGTACCTTTGTGGGAATGAAATACCAGGAGGGCTTTTCGGATCATTTGCCGGTATATGCTGATTTTTGGATGACCACTGCCCAAAAGGGAAATTAAAGACAATTACTCTGAAACTTTTAAACTTTCGAACTTTAAAATTAAATATGGACGTTCAACTTTTTATTCCCTGTTATATTGACCAGTTGTATCCCGAAACAGGCTTCAACACGATAAAAGTACTTGAAAAAGCCGGTTGTACGGTTCATTATAATCCCAATCAGACTTGCTGCGGGCAACCGGCCTTCAACAGCGGTTACTGGAAAGAAGCCGGAAGTATGGCAGAAAAGTTTCTGAAAGATTTTAATCCGGATATGCCGGTTGTTTCGCCATCGGGTTCGTGTTCCAGTTTTATCATTCATCATTATCACAAGGTGTTGGCTGACAGATTTGATTTACTGGATCGTCACCAACTGATGAAAAACAATATTTTTGAACTGTCCGACTTTCTTGTGAATATATTGAAAGTTGAAAAGCTTGGTGCTAAGTTTCCGCATACTGTTACCTTTCACGATTCATGTTCTGCGCTCCGCGAATACGGGATTAAAGATGAACCACGCCGGTTACTGGCAAATGTGGAAGGTCTTGAACTGATTGAAATGGAAGAAAGCGATAAGTGTTGCGGATTTGGAGGAACTTTTGCCGTGAAGAACAATGCCATTTCTTCGGCCATGGCCGAAAAAAAAGTCATCAATGCACTTGCAACCAAAGCAGAATACATTGTCAGCACGGAAGCTTCCTGCCTAATGAACATCAACGGTTACTGCAAAAAACAGCATTCGCCTATTAAAGGAATTCATTTAGCCGATATTTTGGCAAGTGGTTTGTAAGAATTATTTAGACTTACTCCACTTTTTTATCTTCAATCCTTTTTAAAAACCCTTCCCAGTCCATATTCCACGGATCGGTTTTACGTCCGGGGGCAATGTCGCTGTGGCGCAAAATATAGTTGATTTTATACCGTTTCTGAATATCTTTTACTAAAGCCGTCAGTGAATTAATTTGCCATTCGGTAGGTGCATCCAGACTATCATTGGTCGTAATCAACTCAATGCCAATCGAACAGGAATTTACATTTGTTCGCCCATCCGGCAAACTGCTTTTTCCCGCTTGATATGAGATATTCTTTTCATCTACCAGTCGGTAAATAGTTCCGTCACGACCGATAATATAATGTGAACTAACTCCGTATTGTGCAAATTCTTTAATTATTAAATCAACGTCATATTTATCACCTGCTGAAGCATTATAAACCGAGTGTACAATCACGGCATCAATTGTTCTGTTTTCTGCCGGTCGCATACCAAAATTCACTGTTTTATCAATGATTTTCAATTCGTTTTGACCCCAAATAAATGAGGAACTTAAAACGAAAATCAGAATGCTGAAAAATAATCTATAATTGGCTTTACTGAGCATTATTTATATCGATAGAATTTTTTTTAAACGTTTTAAAGGAGTTCCTGAGATTCTGAATGTCGCCTGCTTTGGGCCCAAATAAAACCTGAAAGTCAATTCATTTGTATTTCTAATGGATTCAACCATTTCAGGAGTGAAGCGGATTATAAATTTTTCTTCGTACCAATCAAAAGAGTTTGACATGGTTTTTGATTCCGTTTTTACTTTTGTACTGTCTTTTACGGAAGAAGATTCAGTTCTTGAAACTAATTGCGATCTGTTTGTTGTTTCCTGGTCTGAAATAGATGTTTCGTAGCTTTTTCCAGACGCCTTTATGAAACAACCTTTGTCTAATTTAAAACTGGATGAATTCCTGTTAAGAACAAAATAGGCGGTTAAGGTTTCACCCGTTTCAGATACACATTTTTCGAAGGTAATGTTTGTGGATGTCACATTATTAATTAGGTTTTCCGTTGGTAGGACTCCTATTTCTAATGTTGTCTTTTTGGTATTTTTAAATTCGTCAACCTGAGTGTTTATGGGGTAAAACAATGAACATCCGGTTAAAGTGACAGAAAACAGAGTAAACAAAACTAGTTTATTTTTCATAATGGACTTAATAAAATTGTTATCCACAAATTTAATTAAATATTTCCGATACAAACAAATAAAACACAGCTAAAATTAATATCTTTTACTATTTAATAAATAGTCCATTAAAATACATCCAAATCACATAGCGGGCAAATTTCCCTATCAACATGGAGATGGCAACTTTCCACCACTTGCAGCGAAAGAAACCGGTTGCAACGGCAATTACGTCACCGATAAAGGGAACAAACGAGAAGAAAGCAAACCAATCGCCGTACTTTTGAATGCGAACGGTATAACTCTCCAATTTTTCTTTTTTGATATGGAAATATTTCTCAATCCATTCTATTTTTCCAAGCAATCCTACATAATAACTGGTCATTCCGCCCAACCAATTGCCGAGTGTTGCCACCCAAACACAAGTCCATGGATCCATTCCCGCGAATAAACAACCTGTAAATATTGCTTCGGAACTGAAAGGCACAACTGTGGCAGCCAGGAATGATGCGAGAAATAGGCCCAGATAGCCAAGTTCCATGAATCCGTTCATTTTAAAATCGGGATATATTTTGAAATTATAAAAGCTAAGTTTAAAACGCTGAAAACGACAAAAAGAATTCCATAAAAATTACTCTGTTTCAACGTAAGGGGATGTGAAATCAGCAGGGCATATACCAGCGCAATAAACGGCAGAAATAAAATGAACTGATTTTGGAAAATAAATGATAAACCTGAAAGTGAAATCAATAATAGAACCAGAAAATTCAGTATATTTCGTGTTATTATTGCATCGCTGTTGGAAATGGAATTCATTCCAAAAATGCTGATAATCATAATAACAGAAATTCCTGCTGAATAAACGATTTCGGCAATTGAAAATGCCGAAAAATTAGACTGGAAATTTAAATTGACGATAAAAAACTGATAGAAGTTAACATCCGGATTTATCAAATAACTTGCCGATAAAAAAAGAATCCATGGAGTCAGAGCGCCAAAAACCGAAGCAAGAAAAGTGCGGAGCGAAAAGCTTTGGAAAATAACAAAGCCAATCCAGCAAACCGGAATGAGAAAAGCCAGTTGATTAA
>CAIYTJ010000628.1 GCA_903929065.1 uncultured Bacteroidales bacterium
CGGATTAAACCTAAAGATTTATTGACAATAACCGTGGTCAGTTCAGAGCCTGAAGCTTCCAGAATCTATAATTTAGTTGTACCTCAGATTGCAGAACCATCCAATCAAAATTCTCTTTATACACAACCATCATTGCAAAGTTATTTGGTTGACAATGATGGAGATATAAATTTTCCTGTTTTTGGGAAAATTAATGTCGCCGGATTAACTCGTAAGGAATTGGAGTCTATGCTACAAAAGAAATTAGCTCCTGCATTTAGCAAAGAATCTCCCATTATTACCATTCGGTTTATAAATTATACGGTGAATATTTTAGGTGAAGTAATGAAGCCCGGTAAATTTGAAACGACGAACGACCGATTGACAATTTTCGAAGGGTTGGCATTAGCCGGTGATTTGACTATTTATGGACGAAGGGATAATGTGAAGGTTTTAAGAGAAAAACTGGATGGTTCGAAAGAGTATATAACTGTGAATTTGATGGATAAAAATATTATCTATTCCCCGGCTTATTACCTGGAACAAAACGATGTGGTTTATGTTGAACCAAATAAATCGAGGTCCAGATCTTCCAATTACGGTGCTGCAGAATCGTTTGGCATTGCTTCTTTGTCTGTTTTATTGACACTTACCAGTTTGGTTTTTACAGTTTTCAATTTAAAATTATAGAGACTGTATAAACAATACAACAATTTTTCATTTCAAAAATTTAAAATTCAACTATGAATAAATACCCCAATTCTGAAGAAGAATTCGAACAACCAATAGATTTCCTTGGAATATTTATCCGCTATATTACACACTGGAAACTTTTTGCAATTTCTATTCTTGTCTTTATTATTTTGGCAATAGTCTATCTGAGATTCACATTGCCCAATTACGAATCAACAACTTCTATTTTATTAAAAGACGATCAGAAGGGTGGAGGAATGTCCGAAATGAATGCTTTCAAAGATTTAGGACTTTTTACCCAGAAAAATAACGTGGATAATGAATTGGAGCAGTTAAAAACTACCACTTTAGTTGAACAGGTTGTCAACGAACTTGGTATTTATGCCAGTTATACGCAAATAGAGACTTTTCCGGTTATTAGTGCATTAGGAATTGATACCAGAAATACCAGAATCGGTACTTATCGTGAGAGAGTACTTTACGGATCTGAATGTCCGGTTCTTGTACGCTTACCCGATACCATAATTCATAATATGGTCAAAGGTTTTAAATTTGAAATATTGGTTCATCCATTGGGTGAATATGAATTTTCAGGTGTTTATCAGAATGAGAAGTTCAAAGTAAAAGCTTCAATTTCAGACCATCAGGTAATATTGCCTTTTGGCAAAGTAATTATTGAAAGAGGCAAATTCAGACCTGCAGAAGACATGAGGATTGAAGTTGTCCTTGTAAATCCGATTTCCAAAGCGGATGAAATTATGTCAAAATTGAAAATGGAACTGACCTCAAAAACGACATCTGTTGTAAATATCAGTTACAAATCTTCAAATGTAAAACTGGGTAAAGATTTTCTGAATAAACTTGTCGAAGTTTATAACCGGGAGGACATGAATGATCAAATAGCTATGGCCAATAAAACCGCTCAGTTTATTGATGAACGGCTTATGGCACTTACAAACGAACTTGGAGCGGTTGAATCACAGGTTGAGACATACAAACAAGTGCAGGGTTTGACGGATATTAAATCAGAATCGGACATGTTTATACAACAAACAGGTGATTTTTCTCAAAAACGTCTGGAAGTTGAAACTCAATTGGGTATCATCACTGATCTGGATGAATATATGCAAAAGAAAGATAATCGCTACCAACTAATACCGGCAAGTTCAGGCATTAAAAGTCAGGGATTGAATGAGCTGATTGCTAATTATAATAAATTATTATTGGAACGTAATAGGCTTTCGCGGATAGCTTCTGGAAGTAACCAGGCAATGATTGATTTGACTAATCAGATTGAATCTATGTTTAATACCGTTCAATCTAGCGTAAGAAACGAAAGGAACAATTTAAAAATTGCAGATCGGGATCTTTTGTCTAAAAATAATGAAAATGCTGCCCGTATCCGTGCCATTCCGCGTCAGGAAAAAGAATATACTGAAATTAAACGCCAACAAGGTGTGAAGGAAGCTTTGTTTTTGTTTTTACTCCAAAAAAAGGAGGAAAAGTACCTGAATATGTCATTGGTTGAACCTATTGCGAAAATTATTGACAATGTTCATAGTGGTAACGAGCCAGTTTCACCTAATAAATCAATGATTTTATTAATTTCATTAGTACTTGGAATTATTATTCCGGTGCTAGGTATTAAAATTAAGGATTTACTTCGTTATCAGATTGAAAACAAAGAAGAACTGGAAGAAATTTCCATCGTACCGGTGTTGGGTGAAATCCCAAAAACCAAAAAAGGAGGCAATGTGATTATTCAGGAAAATAGTACAGACAGTTTCACGGAATTGGTTCGTTTGATCCGTACAAACTTGTTATTTGTGCTGGACAGTCCTGAAAAGAAGGTTATTAATATGGTATCGAGTGTCAGTGGCGAAGGAAAAACTTTTGTCACAATCAATCTTGCCATGAGCCTTGCCATGTTGGATAAAAAAGTGTTGGTAATCGGGTTAGATATTCGCAAACCTAAATTGGCCGCTTATCTCAATGTGGATAATTCTACAGGAATTACTATGTACCTTTCAGGCCACTTAGGTAAAGATAAGCTTATAAAACCTTCGGGCATTCATCCAAATTTATCAGTAATTTCTTCCGGTCCAATACCTCCAAATCCAAATGAATTACTGGCCAAACCGTCTTTAGATAAACTGATAGCTGAATTGCGCGAACAATTCGACTATATTGTAATTGATACGGCTCCGATTTTGGTTGTTTCCGACAGTTTTTCGTTGAATAGGGTTGCCGATGTTAATATATACGTTGTTCGTGCGGATTTTACTCCTAAGAAAAACATTGAAGACGCAACTAATCTGTACAAACATAAAAAACTGAATAATTTGTTCTTTGTGCTGAATGCAACGGATATGAGCAAAAACTCTTATCGGAAAGGGTTTGGTAAAAAATACGGATATGGCTATGGATTTGGTAAAAATATCGGACATACATACGGGTATGGTAATGATTTGGAAAAGAAATAAATAGACACTCAATTTTCTAAATATAAATAATCAGGAAACATGGAATTCAAAAGGATAATAAAAATCAATTGGTTTTACAGCCTTTATTTTAATTTTCATTATTTGCCTTTTAAACAGGCAATTAAGTTTCCGATTGTCTTATTCAAATCAAAGTTGTTGAAGTGTAAAGGTGAAATATTCATTGAAAGTGAAACTATTACAACAGGAATGATACAGTTAGGTGAATATCTGGTTTCATTATATCCAAACAATGGAATTGTGTGGGAAAATAACGGAGGAAAAGTGATTTTTAAAGGAAGCTGTATAATCGGAAATTCTTCTGCCCTATCTATCGGAGAAAAGGGATACTGCGAACTTGGTAATAATTTCAGGGCAACTACCGGTTTAAAACTTACATCGCATCATTCCATTCACTTTGGCGAAAACACCTTGATTGCCTGGGAAGTTATCATAATGGATTCATCATTTCACCGGCTTAAAAACATGAACGGTGAATTTAAAAGCAAGGGTTATGCACCAATTATTATTGGAAAAAACAATTGGATAACAACACGTTGCATAATTTTAAGCGGAACGAAAACTCCCGATTATTGCACCATAGGTGCCGGTTGCATATTGAATAAAGATTACTCCGGTTATCCGACACATATTCTTTTAGCGGGAAATCCGGTTGAAGTAAAAGCAAAGGATGTTTGGATAGATTTAGCGGATCACGACATAGTGGATTATGTCTGACAATTTCAGTTACAAAGCAGAGCAATGAAAATCAAAACAAATTTCATATACAGCACAATTCTAACGGTATCAAATTTTATATTTCCATTTTTGACATTTCCCTATATTTCGAGGGTGTTGGGAGTAAGCAATGTAGGAATTTACAACTGGGTAGGCGGAATTATTCAATATTTCATCTTGTTTTCGATGATGGGAATTGGAATCGTCGGAATTCGGGAAGTTGCTAAAAACAAGAACAACAAAGAG
>CAIYTJ010000629.1 GCA_903929065.1 uncultured Bacteroidales bacterium
CCACACGCAAGAACAGCAGTTGCCCAACCGAATAAACCGCTGTTCACATTCCCAATTCCTTCAATAACTACTTCGTTACTATATTTAAAATGGAAGGCCTTCCGGTAGGTTTGCCCAATTAAAACTGAATCAATCTTTTCAATAGTACCTCCACGATATCCCCACATAACATTATCCCCTTCATGAACATTAAAGTCGTATAATAAAACTTCATACCCGCTGGTTGAAGTTGCAATAGAAGAACCGCACTCCTTTATTTGTTTTATTTTTTGTTGACCGGCTCTATTGGCATCAAACAAGTAACCTTGTCCGGCATAAAAAATCTGTTTGTTCGATTCCCTTAAACCGCCAACTCCCACATAAACCGGATTTGCAGGCGTACCTTTTATAATACAGACTTTTTTATAAGTCACATTCTCAATAACCGTATCTCCATGCAAGGTATATTTCAACAATGTGGTAGAGATTGCTTGTTGAAAATATTCAGGAGCAAAAGAATATCGAACATTCCACTCCGCATTCTCAGTCGGAAACGGAACATACTTTTGCGCTCCCACACCGATAGCTGCTATCAGCAAAAGGAAAAGAATTGATTTTTTCATAGTGAAATAGTACGTTTTAATTATATTTATGGCACACATTACAAATATCTGACTTAATTCGAATTTAAAGGGAATTATTTCCCCTTTTATAGTGTAACATTAATCCCTATTGTCAATGAATGAGAAGCAATATTTTTTACAACAATAAAATAGTCTGAAATAAAATCAACATCATAATTTACGGATAGAAAATATTTTTTATTCAGTTTTATATTTACACCTGCCATTGCAGCTGTGAGCGGGTATAAACTTAAAATGTTTGATTGTGCGTTGTAAAGATCTACACCAAAACCAATTTTAGGTTGAATTATTTTTGATGGAAAAACATATTCAACCTGAAGGGGAATTTGAATCATGGCGAATGTTATTGGATTTGAATTTGCATCCAGAACTTTTAACCACCCACATTTTAAACCGGCTTTAAAAAAACAATTTTCGCTTAAGTCTGGAAGCCATACATGAGCTAAGACCTGTGTCAAAGGAGGGGTTTGAATTAATTGAAATGAACTCCCCGTAAAATACTGAAATCCCACTGAAACTTCCAAATTCACCTTTACTCCCTGAGGTGCTTTTTCATACACGATGCAATTATTATCGTTACAAACCGCCTTGTGATAGTTCTTAGCCAAAGCAATGAGGTCTTTTTCATTAGGTGTTTTTATAGCCAGTATCTCTGCTTTTAATTCGGGTGCATCCTGCATATAGTAAGTCAATAAACCGATATGCTTTTGAGATTTAATCAAAAACTCATTGTCACCTTTTATTTTATATTCTTCTTTGTATGGCATTTCAGTCAAACCCAGACTATCTTTCTCAATATAATAATGGTCAGCATACATATCGGTACTGAAATAAACATTTACTTTCCCTTTTACCAGAAACTCCAGAAAAACAGTTTTATCCTTCAGTTTTTTTGAAACAAAATATTTTCCATCTATAAAACGGAAACCGGCTATGTTGGAAGGCACATAATTTATTAAACTGTCTTTCATTTTAAATGTGCAGACTTTACACATTTCTTCTACATTTTTATAGTAAATCTGACCACGAACCGTATCTCCTTTTTGAGTTATTACATACCCGGCACGAAAGCCTGTTTGAGCGGATAAAAAAGTCGAAAAAAAAAGAATAAGCGATAATAATCTAATTTTCATGTCTGTTAAACGAATAATTTTCTATTTTAATTATATTTCATGTACAGGTTTGAACCCACCACCACTGGGAACCAAGGGTCTTGAGCGAAGCGGAAAATTGAAATCCCGTCTCTTGTATTCTTTGGAACCAACGGTCAGCGAATATAATTCTAATCCACTTGCACATCCGGTTATAAAGCGGATTTATTTATTACGGATTCTTGACTACCCAAGCGGCAAATCCCAACAAACAGTGCCATTCTTTACTCCTTTATAAACATATCCCAGTGGACGAGATGTGTTTATTTAATTC
>CAIYTJ010000630.1 GCA_903929065.1 uncultured Bacteroidales bacterium
TGGAGCGAATGAGGTAAATACAATACATTTAAATAACAAAAGCAGGTAACGTTACCTGCTTTTGTTATTTAAATGTATTGTATTTACCTCATTCGCTCCAGCCTTGCCGCGTCGAGCCTGATAAGGATAAAGAGCAAAATGGTGAAACCCCAGAGCGAGGAGCCTCCGTAGCTGAAAAACGGCAGAGGAATGCCTATCACGGGCATGATACCAAGCACCATGCCGATATTTACCATCAGGTGGAAAAAGATAATGCTAGCTACGCAATAGCCGTACACACGCGTGAACGCATCGTTTTGCCGCTCGGCTATACGCAGAATGCGCATCAGCAGCAGCCAGAACACAAACAACACCAGCGTGGAACCCCAGAAACCATGTTCTTCGCCCACGGTGCAGAAAATAAAGTCGGTGTCCTGTTCGGGCACGTATTTCAGCTTGGTTTGGGTGCCGTTCAGGAAACCTTTCCCGAAAAAGCCGCCCGAGCCGATGGCAATTTTCGACTGGTTCACATTGTATCCCGCGCCCAGCGGCGCATCATCCATGTTGAGCAATACCTTGATGCGGACCTGTTGGTGTGGTTCGAGCACGCGTTGGAACAAATAATCGGACGAGAAGCAAAACAGCACCGAACCGATGGAGAAAATCACCACGAACCAGTACTTTTTATAGCGGTTGAACAGCTCGATGAACGTCCAGTACACACACGAAGCCACCACGGTAAAAATGGCCACGTAATTATAATTGAGGTAAAACCAGAAGTTCAGCACATACGCGGCAATAGCCACAACCACCGTCCCGACAAACAGAATAATGGCTTCCTTCTGGTTTCGGCAGAAGAAAATGGCATATCCCATCTGCACCATCAGGATAAATGCCATGCCGAGTAACATGCCGAGTGTTCCGTGATCGACCTGAATGGGCACAATACTGAGTTTGATAATGGTGATGAACAACACCACCGCGAACGAGCCGATAAGCAATACAATGCCGTTCATGCCTTCGCGGTAAAGCATTAGCAGGAATGCCACGTAAACCAACGCGGTACCGGTTTCGTTTTGAAGAATGATAAGCGCAAATGGAATGAAAATAATTACGCACAGCGGAATAAGATCGCGCCAGGATTTGAGTTTGTAATTGTAGGCACTCATGTATTTAGCCAGCCCCAGTGCAGTGGCCATTTTGCCAATTTCGGCAGGTTGAAAGCTGATAGGTCCCATCACAATCCACGAGCGGGAACCTTTGATATCGTGGGCAATGAATATGGTGACAAAAAGCAGCACTATCGCCCCGACATAAATAAACCACGCGAAAATATTGTAAAGCTTCGAATCGATAAGCAGCAACACGCCACCGAGGGCAAAGGCGGTGAGAATCCACAAAAATTGCTTTCCGGCACGCTGGCTGAAATCGAAAATGCTGGCCTGGTCGAAGTTGTAACTGGCACCGTAAATGCTTATCCAGCCCATGAGCACCAGTAATACATAAAGCAGTACGGTGGTCCAATCTATTGCATATCGTATACTAACGTTTCTGGACATTGGAGTTGGTAACTATATTTGAAACACTTTCTTCTAATTCTTTCCGCTCAACTTTCCCCTTGATGTATTGTTCCACCAGCAAGCTGAAAATTGGCGCAGCATATTCCGAACCGAAACCGGCATTTTCAACTACAATGGCAATAGCAATCTTCGGGTTTTGGCGCGGGGCAAACCCAACAAAGATGGAGTGAGGTTTTCCGTGGCTGTTATCGGCCGTTCCGGTTTTTCCGCACATTTCGAGCCCTTCTATTCGGGATGCACGGGCTGTTCCGAATTCAAACACACGGGACATTCCTTCAAAAACAATCGGAAAAAAGGTTTTGTCAACCTGCACCCGGTGAATTTTCTTCAACATCGAATCGCATTTGTTCAAATGTGGTGTAACATAATAACCTTCGTTGGCCACAGCAGCCATTGTGTTGGCCAATTGAAGCGGATTTACCAGCACTTCGCCCTGACCAATGGAATTGGAACGAATGGTAATAGCGCGCCAGCCGGTCACAGCTCTGTACACTTTATTGTAGAATTTCTCGGTAGGGATATTTCCGCGCGATTGTTCGTAAATATCGCTGTCGGTAAACTTTTCACCCAGCCCGAAACTCTTGATGCGATCCACCCATTCGGTGTAATTCTTGCGGAAAAAGGCGTTCTTCTCACCGTATCCATCTTTTTCGAGCGTTACCCGGAACGAATTCCAGAAATACGGGTTGCAACTCTGCTCTATAGCGCCCAGCAAACTTACCGGCGAACCGTGGTGGTGCGTACATTTTATCGGCGACGATTCCGGACCGTTGCACGAAAACATAGTGCTTTCGTTTATCCCACCCATTTGTTGTAATACCAATGCCTGAAGCGGTTTGAAAGCCGATCCGGGAGAATATTGTGCCTGTGTGGCACGGTTCATCAGCGGTTTGGTCGGATCGTGAACCAGCTGCATATAATTTTTCGACCGCTGCCTACCGGACAAAAGCGATGGATTGAATGACGGATTGGAAACCATGGCCAGAATTTCACCGGTCGACGGTTCGATGGCAACCACGCTTCCCACTTTTCCTTTCAGCAGTTTCTCGGCCAGAATCTGCAACTTCGAATCCAGTGTCAGTGTCAGGTTTTCTCCGGCTTTCGGGGCAATATCTTCTTTTCCGTTTTCGTATTTTCCTTTGATGCGGCCTTTGGCGTCGCGCAGCAGAATTTCAACACCTTTTTCACCGCGCAGCGATTCTTCGTAGGTATATTCCAGCCCATCACGTCCGGCATAGTCGCCGGTTTTGTAATAATCGTCGTTATCAATCTTTCTCTGTGATACTTCCCCGATACTTCCCAACACATGAGCGGCAGCAGTGAAAGCATATTCGCGGATGGTACGGTTCTGGATATAAAAGCCGGGATATTTGTACATCGATTGCTGAATGGTGGCAATATCTTCAATGTTCAGCTGCGTCATGAAAAGCTGCGGTGTGTACGATGAATAACCGGGATTTTTGTGACGATCCTTAATGTCTTCCATTCGGCTTATGAAAGCGGTTTTATCCATGCTCAGCGCTTTGCAAAATGCCATCGTATCGAGATCGTGAATTTCACGCATTATCAGCGCAATGTCGTACGAAGGTTTGTTGTAAACCATCAACACATGGTTCCGGTCGTAAATCAAACCGCGCGGAGGAAACTGCGTTTTTTTGAGAAAAGCGTTACTGTCGGCTCCGTTTTTGTATTTAGAATCGATAATCTGGATAGTGAATAACCGCAAAACATATAAAATAATGATGGCAGTAAATATTCCTGCAACCACAACTTTTCTGCCTTGAAGAGCATCGTTTATCATACTTTACTTCTTATTAAGCGATTGTATTCCCAGTATCAGCAGAATCGTTACTGCCGAACTCAGGATAATCTTGAAAAGCATCAGCCAAAAATGGGCAAATGAAAATGCTTCGAGAAAGAATAACGTTGCATGATGGATAATGACCAAAGTTACAACATATTTAACGTAGGTGGCTACACTGAACGTGTAAAATGAGGGTGTAGGATTATTACCTTCGTCAATGGTGATAAAGAGTTTGATAACGCCGTTCCTTAAAAAAGCAATCAACACGGCGGCTGAGGCATGCATTCCGGGAGTGTTGGCAAAAATGTCAATGGTCAATCCCAGCACAAAAGCCAGCAGCAACGAAGCCCAGCGTGGAGTCCGAACCGGCAGCGACAGGATAAACAGAATATAAATATACGGGTTTATATAACCCAAAAACTGGATGTTATTCAGCACCAGTACCTGAACCAGCACCAGAATGATAAATCGGAATATGTTTTTGAGGACTACAGGCATTTATTTTAGTTGATAGTTTACAGTTGATAGTTGATAGTTTTGGTTTGAAGCTATAAACTATTGACTATAAACTTTTTTTATTGTTCTTCAGCTTTCTTCTCCAGTTCTTTTTGCTCGTTATAATTCAGGTAATTGATCACCTTTACGTGTGAAAGCGTTCGGAAATTGACCGAGAGTTTCACTTTGATTTTATAATAAGCATCACTTTCTTTAATTTTAAAATCTTCGATATAACCCACCGGAATTCCTTCGGGAAAGGTGTTGGTCAATCCGCTTGTGATTAAGGTATCGCCCAATGAAAATTCAACGTGACGGGCAATATCGGTCAGGTTAGCATACCGGTAATCTTCGCCGCTCCAAAGCAATCCGCCGCTGTAATTATTACGCTTGAACTTACAACTGATTTCAATTTTCGGATTCAGAATAGGAATAACCACTGAGAATTTTTTGGAAACGGTCTTGACAATTCCCACCACACCTTCATCGCTCACTACGCCCATGTCAGGCTTGATTCCATCCCTTGCACCTTTATTCAGCGTAATGTAATTTTGAATTTTGTTGGTGGTACAGCTTATCACTTTGGCCGAAATAAACTCATATTCCATTTCGGGTGGAATGTGGAAACGAATGGAATCTTTGGCTTGGGGTTTAAGGGTAGAAAGCTTATTTTCAAGTTTGATTACCTGATTTTTAAGCGACGTATTTTCTTCGGACAGGTTGTCGTTAGCAGCACGGAGTTTGAAGAATTCAACAACTGAATTGCTCCATTCATACATTCCGGATACCATGGAATTACTCGAAGAAAGGAAAACGCTTTTCTGATAACCCTGATTTTTCACAATCATGGTGAATGAAATTATTTCCAGAAACAGAAATAAAAACAAAACACTATACCGAATCAAAAAATTGAAAAGATTCTTCATGATGGTGGAGAAACGGACGAATACAACTATCAGAAAAAATTTTCGATAAACACGGATTTATCCAGTGCTTATCGAAAATCTTGTTTGTTTTTTATCGGATCAGGAACGAGAATTTGTCGACATTTTTCAGCGCAATACCAGTTCCACGGGCTACAGCGCGCAATGGATCGTCGGCAATGTGGAACTGAATATTCAATTTGTCGGTCAATCGTTTGTCCAGTCCGCGAAGCAAAGCTCCACCACCGGCCAGGTAAATACCTTTTTGAACAATGTCTGAATATAATTCAGGAGGTGTTTGTTCCAATGCGCTCAGAATAGCTGCTTCAATTTTCGAAATTGATTTTTCGAGGCAATGGGCAATTTCCTGATACGAAACCGGAACCTGCATGGGTAAAGCTGTCATGCGGTTTGGTCCGTGAACAATATAATCTTCGGGTGCATCTTCCAAATCGGTCAAAGCAGCTCCAACATTGATTTTAATTAATTCTGCCGTGCGTTCGCCCACTTTGATGTTGTGCATTCGTCCCATATATTCAACGATATCCAGCGTCAAATCATCACCGGCAATACGGATAGATTTGTTGGAAACGATACCACCAAGTGAAATAACGGCAATTTCGGTTGTTCCACCTCCGATATCAACAATCATACAGCCGTTCGGCGCTTCCACGTCGATACCGATACCGATTGCAGCTGCCATTGGTTCGTAAATCATGTACACTTCGCGTCCACCGGCATGTTCCGACGAGTCGCGTACCGCACGAATTTCAACCTCGGTGCTTCCCGAAGGAATACAAACCACCATTTTGAGCGTCGGTGAAAACAAATGATTTTTGGAAGGAATCATCTTAATCATACCGCGAATCATCAATTCGGCAGCGTAGAAGTCGGCAATCACACCGTCGCGCAACGGGCGAACCGTGCGAATTCCTTCGTTTTCTTTTCCCTGCATTTGACGTGCTTTTTCACCAATGGCAATCAGCTTGTCGGTGCGTTTGTCCAACGCTACTACCGATGGCTCGTCTACCACAATTTTATCGTTGTGAATGATAATTGTATTGGCTGTTCCCAAGTCAATAGCAATTTCTTGTGTAAATGAAAATAGTCCCATTATCTTATTTATTTCAGGTTGTTTTATTAATATCAATGTTTAAAATGACGGAATCCGGTTGTCACCATGGCCAGTCCGTTTTGATTACAATTTTCAATTGAAAGTTTATCGTTAATCGAACCACCAGGTTGAATCACGGCTGTAATTCCGGCTTCTGCTGCAATCTGAACACAGTCAGGGAACGGAAAAAATGCATCCGAAGCCATTACGGCTCCATTCAAATCAAATTCAAATGCATTGGCTTTTTCAATGGCTTGTTTCAGTGCATCTACCCGCGAAGTCTGACCCACACCGCTGGCGCACATTTGCTTGTTTTTAGCAAAAACTATGGCGTTTGATTTGGTGTGTTTTACAATTTTATTGGCAAAAAGTAAATCTTCAACTTCCTGTTCGGTTGGTGCTTTCTCAGTCACCACGGTCAATTCTTCTGCTTTTTCAGTATGATTGTCTTTATCCTGCATTAAAATGCCGTTCAGCAAAGTACGGAATTGTTCAGGTTTTGCTTTGGCATCTTTGATAATCAGAATAATGCGGTTTTTCTTTTGGCTCAGAATTTCAATGGCATCCAAATCGTAATCCGGTGCAATAACCACTTCGAAGAAAATTTTATTCATTTCCTCTGCTGTCGCTTTGTCAATTACTGCATTGGTAATCAACACACCGCCGAATGCAGAAACCGGATCACCGGCCAAAGCAGCATTCCATGCATCCACCAACACCGGACGCGAAGCAATTCCGCAGGCATTGTTATGTTTCAGAATGGCAAAGGTTATATCGTCAAAATCATTAATCAGATTTACAGCCGCATCAATGTCAAGCAGGTTGTTGTACGAAATTTCTTTGCCCTGCAATTGCTCAAACATATCTTCGAACTTGCCGAAGAAAACTCCTTTTTGATGTGGATTTTCACCGTAACGAAGCACTTTTGCATCATTTTCGCTCATGCGGAAACCGCTTTTTTCGTCGCCATCGAAATAATTGAAAATGGCAGAATCGTAATGCGACGAAACGGCAAATGCTTCTTTAGCGAACCAGCGGCGTTCTTCCAGCGTGGTTTGTGCGCCTTCGGCAGAAATAATTTCCAACAGCGGTTCGTACTGGTCTTGTGAAGCCACAATCACCACGTCTTTGTAGTTTTTGGCAGCGGCACGAATCAGCGAAATACCGCCAATATCAATTTTTTCGATGGTTGTAGGTTCATCTGCACCGGCAGCCACAGTGGCTTCGAAAGGATATAAATCAACAATTACGAGGTCAATTTCGGGAATTTCGTATTCTTCAATTTGTGCCTGATCCTGAGCCAAATCGCGACGGTTCAAAATGCCGCCGAATACTTTTGGATGTAATGTTTTAACTCTTCCGCCCAAAATAGATGGGTAACCGGTCAAATCTTCAACGGCAAGGCATGGAATATTCAGCGATTCAATAAAGGATTGCGTACCTCCGGTAGAGATAAATTCAACTCCTTCGGAGTGTAGTTTTATGATAATTTCGTCCAATTTATCTTTGTGATAAACAGACACTAATGCTCTTTTAATTTGCCTTTTTTCCATATACCGTTATTTCGTTTGATTATGGGATGCAAAACTACAAAAAAATACTCGTTTTATCAACACAAAAAACGATTGATTTTCAGACTAAACCAAATTTAATAGGTTGATACAGAAATAGACGAAATAATTGAAAAGACAGGTTTTTAAGATGGAAGAAATCGGTTGGAAAAGCAAGGTTTAAAAATCAATTTTGAGATTTCAGATTTTCTTCCATTCTAAACTTCACCATTTTCTTAATTAAATCAACTGGCAATGGATTATTTAATTGAAACTGAACCGTTCCCTTCTGTGTTTTATGATTTGACAGATCGTTCTTAAATGCTTCAATTGCAGCTGTTCCCGGATAAAATCCAATATGTTTTGCATAACCGGCAAAATACAACCGGTTGCCACTAAAAACAAAAGTTGGCATTCCATAACTGATTTTTTCGGTGGCTTCGGGTAGCAGATCACGAATGATTTTCCGGAGCTCGATCAGTTTGGACTGGGTTGATTCCGGAAAAGAATTTATGTACTCTTCGATAGATAAATATGTCTGTTTTTCCATTTTTATAAATATTATTCAATTGCCTCCTTTACCATTTTGAATGCTTTTTCCAGTTTCAGCATTTCAGTAGCCATAAACTGATAAAATTCCATCCATTGAATGCGGCGGTGTAGATCAATCCCGCTTTTTTGAGTATAAATGCGACAAACTTCGTTTCCTGCTTCGCGAACGTAGGCAAAATCCCAAATCAAACCATTGGGAAAGTCTTTTTCCATCAGCGTTTTATAATGTTCAAACTGTTCGTATTTTTCAAGTCGCGCTTTTTCAACGTGCAGGTTTATTTCTAAAATTACAAAAGCACCTTCACGCGTTGCGTCGAACTTCATTTCCACACCTTTCATTTTGGTATTGTACAACATGAATTTACTTTTACGCCTCTTCAGAGCCGGAATATGGCTGCAATAAACCCCAAATCCTTCCCAAAATTCCTTTTTCAGTTGTTTTAATTCTTCTTTGCTGTACATTCTTTACTTTCAACTTTTTTGAAAAGTCATTTATCTATTTTTTTTATAATCCAGACAGCTAAAAAAGCTTCCAGGAGGCTCAGTGGCACTGCATACCACAAAATTCCAAAAGGTAAAACCATTAAATTTCCGATTGTCACCCACATCATTACAAATGCAGCGAACCACGAAATCAAAGCGGTTTGAATCAACGAGAATTTTTGTGCTAAAATAAGAATAAGTACGGCAAACATCACCGACCAAATTCCCCAGACTGCACCATTCACAGGTTCGAGTGGAAAAACAAGTCCAAGGCTTTTGTAATGGTCAATCCAAAATTGTTTTAATAGAAACTGATTGCGGATAAATTCAGAAATTCCTATCCAAACGGTGGCTGAAAATAAAGCGATTACTTTTTTCATAATGAAATTATTTATGCGTTAATAATCAAATTTATATTTTAAACGATTAGAAAATCTGATTGTTCAACTTTTCCAACGTTTTAAAAGTCAATCAGCTATTTTACAATACGATACAAATTTCCGGGCAGACATTTCACCACACCTTTAAATTCCATTTCGAGCAACATCGAAGAAATTTTACTGATTGGTTTTTCTAACTGAATGGCCAATTCGTTCAATTGAATTCCATCTGAATTTTGGCGTAAAATACTTACAATTTCGTGCTCTTCGTCCGATAAATCTAAAAATAAAGTCGTTTGAATGTTTGGTTGCGTTTCGGAATTTTGTTTTTCCCAATTCATAAACTTCAAAATATCATCGGCCGATTCAACCAGCGAAGCTTTATTATTCTTAATCAGCGCATTACAACCGGCTGACCATTCATCATTCACCCGACCAGGAAAAGCAAAAACGTCACGGTTATAATCATTGGCCAGTTCAGCGGTAATTAATGCGCCGCCACGAGCTGCCGATTCTACCACCACCGTGGCATCGCAGATGCCGGCAATCAGGCGGTTTCGTTGTACAAAGTTCTGTCGGTCGGGATTTGTTCCGCTCAGGTATTCGGTAAGCAAAGCACCATCCTGCAACATTTTTACGGCTGACGGTCGGTGAGCAGCTGGATAAATCCGGTCCAACCCATGACCAATCACGCCAATAGTTGGTAATCCGGCATCAAGTGCGGCTTTGTGAGCGCAAATGTCCACTCCGTAAGCCAGTCCACTGACAATAATTGTATTCGGTTGTGCTGAAGCTAAATCAGAAATCAGTTTTTTGCAGTTTTCTTTACCGGTTTCGGTGGCATTTCGGGTGCCCACAATTCCGACAAATTTACCATTATTCAAATCGCAGTTTCCTTTTGTATAAAGCATTATGGGAGAATCAGGACATTCTTTAAGCCGGTAAGGATAATCGCGGTCGGTAAAATAAAGCGTCTGAATCTTGTTTTTCAAAATGAATTCAATTTCAGATTCCGCTCTTTTCAATATGTCTTGCGAAACGATTTCTTTTGATAGAACTTCGCCAATTCCCGGAATTTTAGCCAGATTTTTTTGTTTTTCGCTGAAAACACCTTCAACATTTCCGATGTATGCAATCAGGTTTTTGGCCAGGTTGCAGCCTATTCCTTTTATCAGCGTGATGCCGATTTTGTATTTCAGCGATTCATCGTTCATCAGAATAATCAATTCTTTTTGCTATAAAAAATTTTAGTGACAACGTTTTTAAACACATTCATAAAAATCAATCCAATTATTACTCCGATAAAGTCAAATAAAAAATCGAACCAGCTGGCACTTCGTGGAGCGAAATACATCGGTTGTAATATTTCAATTATACCTCCCAGCAGAGTTGGAAAAACCAGACAAAAGAAAATAAACCGGAATGATTTTAGATTAAAATTCAAAACGGCAAGTCTGAAATCAAAAATCAACATACTTGCCAAACCGGCATACATAAGCAAATGTGCCAGTTTATCTTCGTTTTTGAAAGTAGGAATTCCCTGAAAATCAGATGGTGGAGCGAATGATAAAAACAGTATTGCAAGTATTACCAAAATTGATCTCCAATATTGAACGAAGAATTTTTTCATGAAATTATCTTTAATATTTTCAGGCTTTTGATTGTCTTTGCAAAGATAAAATTTTGCAATAAGAAATAATCGTTTTGTTGAAAAAATCTGTGGTTGCACTGCTGAATATTTAAAATGCCTTCTTAAACTGAATTTAAGAAGGCATTTATTTATGAATCAGAAGTTACTTATTTAAAATCGTCCCAGTTTGTTCCTTTCATGGTGCCGGTTTTCATAAACTGGCTGTGCATTCCAAAACAAGCATGAAGATTGGTTGGCGTATGGCAAGGACCCGAAAGTGCCAGATAATCGGTCAGAATTTGTTTGTATTCCGGATCCACGCAATTTTCAATAATTTCCTCGGCACGTTGGATGGGTGATTTGCCACGCAAATCGGCCACACCATGTTCAGTTATCAGAATGTTTACAGAATGTTCGTTTTGGTCCACGTGTGTTACCATAGGAACGATAGCACTGATGTCGCCTTTTTTGGCGGTCGACGGCGTAGTGAAAATGGAAATATAAGCGCTGCGTGTAAAATCAGCAGAACCACCAATTCCATTCATCATTTTTGAGCCTAGCACGTGTGTACTGTTTACATTTCCAAAAATATCGGCTTCTAACGCAGTATTGATAGTAATTAAACCAAGCCGGCGAGCCAATTCCGGGCTGTTCGACATTTCCTGTGGACGAAGCACAATTTTATCGCGGAAAAACTCGAGATCTTCATACATGCTTTTCAATACCGGAGTAGTAATTGTCAGCGAACAACCGCTGGCAAAACGGATTTTGCCGTTGCGCAACAATTCGATAACCGAATCCTGAATAACTTCGGTGTACATTTCGAAGGTTGGAATATCCGGATTTGTTCCCAGCGAAGCCATAACTGCATTGGCAATGTTTCCAACACCCGACTGGATTGGTAAAAATTCTTTCGGAATACGACCCGATTTAATTTCATTTGCCAAAAAGTTGGCAACATTTTGACCAATTTTGTCAGTAACTTCATCGGTTGGAGTAAATCCACCCACTTCGTCGTCGCGATGTGTTTCAACCACACACAGAATTTTCTTTGGATCCACTTTCAAAACCGGCGTTCCCATGCGGTCGGAAGGTGTCAGCAGTGTCATTGGTAAACGGAAAGGAGGATCAAGCGGTTCGAAAATATCGTGAAAACCGCGTAATTCTTTCGGATGATTATGATTCCATTCCAGGATAATAAAATCGGCCAAATGAGCAATGGTTGGTGAAATTCCTACTCCGGTTGTTAAAATCAACTCACCTTCTGCATTAAAATCACACACTTCGAGAATGGCAAATTTTGGTTTTGGCATAAACCCGAAACGCAAATGCGGAGCAATTGAAGACAAGTGCATATCAAAATAAGGAGCACGTTCGCAGTTTAATGCGGAGCGTAAATCTTTGTTTGATTGATACGGTGTGCGGAATAAAATGGCATTGGCACGTGCCAAAGCACCGTCCAGTGAATCGCCGGTAGAAGCTCCGGTGTACATTCCTACTTTGAATTCCTTACCTTCTGCATGAAATGCTTCTGCCCGTTTGGCAATAGCTGTTGGCACTTCTTTGGGGCATCCTGCCGGTGTAAATCCGCTGAAACCGATAATGTCACCGTTGTTTACATAGCTTGCTGCCTCTTCGGCAGTTACAAATTTATACGTGTTTTGCATACGTTTTTTGTTACAATTAATTGTATTTGAGTTTATTGTTTTGCTGATTGAAGTTTAAATAGAGAAAATTTTCCTTATTTCCGAATTCGACCGCAAAATTACCAAATAAATTTCGTTTGTCTATGGAAAAACCAGACTTATTAGAGAAATTTTTCTGTATTCAAAAGTCGGTTCCAAACTATAAGCAAACATACTGTTTCAACATTGAATAGTCAGCAAATCGCTTGCAATAGTTTAAATCAGTAAGCATTTTGAAAAAACGGGTTTTTGAACAATGCAACTTAAAATCGATAAATATCAATATTTTAAAAAAATGAAGTTCAACGGAAATTATTCCAAAAAAAATACGGATATTTGCAATAGAGAAACCCGAATAAATATTCAAAATAACTTAATAATATTTCGTATGAATGCAACTGATATCCGCCAATTAGAGCCCAAAGCGCTCTGGCAAAATTTTTACTCGCTAACGCAGATTCCTCGCCCTTCGCACAAAAAAGAAGAAATCGGAACCTTTTTGGAAAATTTCGGTAAATCGCTTGGTTTGGAAACCCGCCGCGATGAAATAGGTAACGTGTTGGTTTGCAAACCGGCTACTCCGGGCATGGAAAACCGAAAAACTGTTGTTTTACAGGCTCACATGGATATGGTTCCGCAGAAAAACAGCCATGTGGCACATGATTTTCAGAAAGATCCGATTGATGCATACATCGATGGCGAATGGGTAACAGCCCGTGATACCACGCTCGGTGCTGATAACGGAATCGGACTGGCTGCCGCCATGTCGATACTTCAGTCAAAAGGAATTCCACATCCTGCTATCGAAATGTTTATCACCGTGGATGAAGAAACCGGTATGTTCGGTGCTTTCGGACTGCAGCCCAATTTTTTGAAAGGCGATATTCTGATCAACATGGATTCGGAAGACGAAGGTGAATTGTATGTGGGTTGTGCCGGTGGAATTGATGGTGACATCACGTTCCGGTACAAAGAAGTGGAAATTCCCGAAGGTGATGTGGCGTTGAAAATATCGTTGACAGGACTTAAAGGCGGTCACTCAGGCGTTGATATTCATTTGCAACGTGCCAATGCCAATAAATTGATGTTCCGTTTTTTGAAAGATGCGGTAGCTGATCTTGAAGTTCGTCTGGCTTCTGTTGATGGTGGAAGTTTACGCAATGCCATTCCTCGTGAAGCATTTGTGGTGGTAACCGTTCCGGTAGATGGCGTGGACGATGTGGTTGAATTCGTTCAGGAATGCGAAGAATTATTTATCGAAGAATACAAAGGCGTTGAAGATAAAATTTCGTTTACCGTGGAGCAAGTTGAATTGCCAACGGGATTGATACCGGAAGAAGTTCAGGACGATTTGATTAATGGCGTAACGGCTTGCCCGAATGGCGTATTGCGTTTTATTCCTGAATTGCCAACCGTGGTGGAAACTTCGAATAACTTGGCTATTATCAAATCTGACGGAAGTTCAATTACTGTTCGTTGTTTGGTTCGCAGTTCGGTGGAAAGCCGCAAGGAAGAACTGGCATCGATGGTTGAAAGTGTATTTTTGTTGGCCGGTGCCAAGGTGGAATTGGTGGGCGGTTATCCGGGCTGGAAACCAAACCTGGATTCACCTATTTTGAAATTAATGACCAAAGTGTACGAAGATAAATACGGTAAAACTCCGAAAGTGATGATTATTCACGCAGGGCTGGAATGCGGTATTCTCGGAACCCATTATCCACACATGGATATGATTTCGTTTGGTCCGACCATTCGTTACCCACATTCGCCGGACGAAAAAGTAAATATTGCCACCGTGCAGAAATTTTGGGATTATCTGTTGGCAACACTGGAAAACATACCTGCAAAATGACCCCTAACCCCTAAAGGGGAACTAAATTACAATTGAATTTATAAATTAATTGACATGGAAAACTCAAAAGAAAAATTACAAAACAAAACTAACTTCAACTCCCCTTTAGGGGTTGGGGGCAACATGAAAAAACTTGCATTATTTATTTCGCTTCTGATATTTTCAGGAGGCGCTTTTGCCCAGAAGGCACAAAAAGACACGACGAAGGTAGATTCTTTCAAATTCACCATCGTGAAACAAAACAAAATCACTCCGGTAAAAAACCAGGCCAGCTCCGGCACCTGCTGGTGTTTTTCGGGATTGGGATTTTTCGAATCGGAACTACTCCGCATGGGAAAACCTGAAGTGGATCTTTCGGAAATGTACATTGTTTCTAAAACGTATTCCGACAAAGCCGACAAATACGTCCGCATGAACGGAACAATTAATTTTGCCGAAGGCGGGGCGTTTTACGACGTGATTTACGCGCTTAAAAACTACGGAATTGTTCCCGAAAAGGAAATGACGGGACTGAATTACGGCGAAGACAAACACAAACACGGCGAATTGGACGCGTTGACCAAATCGTATGTCACGGTTATTGTTTCTAACCCGAACAAGAAACTTTCAACTGCCTGGAAAGCCGGTTTCGATGGCATTCTGGATGCTTATCTGGGCAAATGCCCGGCTGAATTTACTGTGGACGGCAAGAAATACACGCCGCTTACCTACGTAAAATCGCTGGGTCTGAATCTCGACGATTATGTTTCACTGACATCATTCACGCATCATCCTTTTTATACTCAATTTCCCATTGAAATACCTGATAACTGGCGTTGGGCAGAATCGTACAACATTCCGATTGATGAACTGATGCAGGTTTTTGACAATGCCGTAAGCAAAGGTTATTGCGTGGCGTGGGCTTCAGACGTGAGCGAAAAAGGCTTTACCCGCAAAGGAATTGCCGTTGACCCGGAAACCAAGGTGACCAACCTGCCCGGAACCGATCAGGCTAAATGGACAGGCGTTTCGCAACGGGATATGGAAGACAAAATCTTCAAGGCTTCCAAACCGCAACCTGAAATCAAGGTGACACAGGAACTTCGCCAGCAGGGTTTTGATAACTACCAAACCACTGACGACCACGGAATGGTGATTTTCGGACAGGCTACCGACCAAAACGGAACCAAATACTACATGGTGAAAAACTCATGGGGAACCGACTCCAAATACCAGGGAATATGGTATGCCAGCGAAACTTTCGTGAAACATAAAACCATCGATATTCTGGTGCATAAAGATGCTATTCCTAAAGAAATTCTGAAGAAACTGGGGATAAAATAAATCCATAAGTTTTGCAAAAAAAGAAACAGGCTTCCCAATTTTGGGAAGCCTGTTTTATTTAAAGGGGATTCAGGGGTCAATAAGCATGTTCATCCTCATTTACATCTTGAATATTGATGCGTTTCTTTTCCATGGAGCGCCAGGCAATAAAGATATAAACCAATACCACCGGAATAAACAGCGATACAAGCGACATGGCTTTCAGGGTGAAGAAACTTGACGACGAATTGAAGATTGTCAGCGAACTTTGAAGGTTAGTGGAAGGATAGTACGAAGTGTTGTTATACCCAACCAGCAGCAACAAACTGCAAACGGTTACTACCGTTCCCACACCGGCAAACCAGATACCGCTTTTGAATTTTGGGGTAATCCACGTTCCGATAACACCTCCCAGCACGGCCACCACGCCCAATAAAAACAACACCAGCACAACCGGCATTTCTATCAGGTTTGTAAAGTATTTGTATTTTTCCATCGTTACGACACCTGTTGCCTGATTCACGGCAAAACCTTCCGAAAATAACGTCCAGATAACAAAAATCAGGAAGAAAACCACGAAAGGAATGGCATTATACCACAAGAATTTACGGGAACGTGCTTCCAACACTTCATTATTCAACCGGTTGACAAAGAAAAGCAATGCCAGCGAACGAGACAAAAAGAACACAGCAATTCCCAACGTCAGGTTACGAACGGTGAAAAGCGCATCCAGTCCGTGCCATTCGTTTCCCCATGAGCTGATAACCGGAGCCAATTGGTTGGTGATATTTCCTTTGGCCACAATAAAATCGGAACCGGTAAAGAAGGTGGCGATAGCAACTCCAATCAGGAAAGTAGCCAGCAAACCGTTGATAAAAAGAAAAGCGCGGTACGTTCCGGCACCAAACACATTTCCGGGTTTCGACTGGAATTCGTACGAAACGGCCTGAATGATAAAGCAAAATAAAATGGCCATCCAAACCCAGTAGGCTCCGCCAAAACTGGTGGAATAAAACAACGGGAATGAAGCAAAAAATGCACCGCCGAATGTAACCAGCGTGGTGAACGTAAATTCCCATTTGCGACCAAGAGCATTAACGAGTAAACGTTTTTCATCTTCCGTTTTCGAAAGCGAATATAACAACGATTGACCGCCCTGAATAAAGAGCAAAAAAGCCAGAATTCCACCCAACAGTGATATCAAAAACCACCAGTAGTGTTGTAAAAATGAGTATGTTATCATAATTGTATTTTTTTAATGTTAGAATATAGAACAAAGATATTAGAACCAAGAACCTGGTCCGCTAAAAGCGAAACAACTTATTCCGCTACCGGTCCTTTCTTGATTTGTTTCAGCATAATGCGGATTTCAGCTACCAATAAAGCGGTAAATAGAATCAGGAACAAGAAGAAAGTAATCTTTACCGAATAGGTGGAAATATGTGAAATAGCAGCTTGTAATGGTAAAACATCCTGAATAGCCCACGGTTGCCGGCCAACTTCGGCTACTACCCAACCCAACTGTCCGGCTACATATCCCAAAGGAATACTCAACACACCAATCCAAAGCAGCCATTTTTGTTTCTCAATTGATTTTTGTTTCCACAAAAACACGATAAACAAAAGGATAAAGTAAAAGCCCAGCATAACCATTATATGAAATGAATAATAAACAGTTGGTATGCTTGGAATCATCATTTCAGCCCGGTCAATGTAGCCATAACCGAATTGGGCGTAATTTTCTTTCAACGCCGCTTTGTGTATTTTAGCGGCAGCAGTATCTTTTGCCACAACAGCTTTCTGATAATCTTCCAATGATTTTAATGCAGCTTTACCCCGTGCATGTTTTTCATCGAATGAAAGTGCAACCGTTCCTTTTTGGGTTATATAACCACCGTCCAGAATATCTTTAATTCCAGGAACGAACGTATTCATTTCCCTGTTGGCAAGCAACGACAAAAGCGATGGAACTTCTATTTTAAACAGAAATGGATCGACAGAATCTTTATAAGACTTTTTGGCAGGATTTAAAATACCGAAAGGAACCAGAGCTGTTGGTTTTTGTCCGGAATAAAGGCTTTCCATAGCAGCAAGTTTCATTGGTTGTTGCTGAGAAACGTGGTAGGCTGAACCATCACCCGTATAAGCTACTAATATAGTTGAAACCAAACCGACGATGGCGGCCACTTTGATGCTCTTCAGGGCAAATCCAGTTTCGCGCTTTTTCAATAAATACCATGAACTAATTCCCACAACAAATAAACTTCCAACTACCCAACCTGAAATAACGGTATGGAAGAATTTATTCAACGCAACCGGCGAAAGCAATATGCTCCAGAAATCAATCATTTCGTTTCTCACTGTGTCCGGATTAAATTCCATTCCCACCGGATATTGCATCCATGCATTGGCAACCAGAATCCACAACGCAGAAATGGTGGCACCAATAACGGTGAGCCATGTCGAAGCCAGGTGGAACTTCTTGCTTACTTTTTTCCAGCCGAAAAACATGACCGAAATAAAAGTTGCTTCCATGAAAAATGCCAGAATGGCTTCGATAGCAAGCGGAGCTCCGAAAATGTCGCCTACAAACCAGCTGTAATTCGACCAGTTGGTTCCAAATTCGAACTCCAGAATAATTCCCGTTGCCACACCAATGGCAAAGTTAACTCCAAAAAGCGTCATCCAAAACTGGGTCGCTTTTTTCCATTCCTCATTGCCCGTTTTTACGTACAATGATTCCATAATACACACAATCAGGCCTAAGCCCAATGTAAGCGGCACGAATAGCCAATGGTACATGGCCGTCATGGCAAATTGTGCCCTCGACCAATCTACTAAAGATGCATCCAATAAACTCATAATTTATAAAGTGATTAGTTATTAAAGTATATAGTCATTTTGATTTGTCTATCAATTCCTGTCTGACGTGATTAGCCCGGCTTTGGTCATCCTTGAAATTCGTTTTCAAATAATTGGGAAAGAAAAAGATCCGTAATACCACGAACATAATAAAAAGCTTTATAAGAATTATAATCCACAACGATTTGCCAACCGTCATGCCCCGAAATCCATCCCGGTAAAAGGAAAATAATTTATGAAGAAAGCCGGGAAGTCTCATTGGGGTTAATTACGGAATAAATTCTTTAATTGTTGATGCAAAAATATGAATAAGTTTGGAATAATTACAAAAAAGGATTTAATTTAATAGGTTAAATATTTAATTTCTAAAATAAAACATCTTAAAACCCTATTTGAAGATATTAATTTGCCATTACAAAAGGAAAAAGTGCCGGTAATTTGTTTAAAAACCAGAGTTGTTGAAAATAAATATCTACTTTTGTAAAATAAAACACACGATTATGAACCCATTTGAAAACCTTAGAATTGCAGTTTGTAACGATCATGCAGGCTACGAACTTAAATTGAAAATTGTTGAGTATCTTCAGGGCGAAGGCGTTATGGAATTGAAAGATTTCGGATCTTTTTCGCTGGAAAGTTGTGATTATCCCGATTTTGGCCACCCGATGGCGTTGGCTATTGAGCGTGGTGAATTTGATTACGGAATCTCGCTTTGTGCTACCGGAAACGGAATAAGCATGGTGCTAAACCGACACAAAGGCATTCGGGCTGCATTATGCTGGACTCCCGAAATTGCTGCATTAGGTCGACGCCACAACGATGCAAACGTGCTTTCACTACCTGCTAAACATATTACCGAATCTGACGCTTTAAATATGATTGATACGTTTTTTGTAACAGAATTTGAAGGCGGCAGGCATCAACGCAGGGTGGATAAGATTAATAATATTTAAGAACGGAAAAAAGAAAAAAGGCAAAAATACATGCAACGAACAGAAATAGCGGCTTACGGTGAATTTGGTTTAATCAAACATTTGACCGAAAAATTTAAAAACGAAAACCCATCGACGATTAAAGGCGTGGGTGACGATGCGGCGGTACTTGATTATCAAAACAAGAAAGTATTGGTGACAACCGATTTATTGCTGGAAGGCATTCACTTCGATTTGGTGTATGCTCCACTCATGCATTTGGGATACAAGGCTGCGGTGGTCAATTTCTCCGACATTTATGCCATGAACGGTCAGCCGAAACAAATTACAGTTTCCATTGGCGTTTCCAAGCGTTTTTCGGTGGAAGATTTAGACCAATTTTATGCCGGTATTCAACTGGCCTGCGAAAAATACGGTGTCGATCTGATTGGCGGCGATACTTCTGCTTCACTTACCGGACTTGCCATCAGCATTACCTGTATCGGCGAAGGGGAAGAAGGAAAAATCGTTTACCGCGATGGCGCCAAATCAACCGACCTGATTTGTGTTACAGGCGATTTAGGCTCGGCTTACATGGGACTTCAATTGCTGGAACGCGAGAAAATTGTTTTCAGCGGCGGTGCTGAAGTTCAACCCGATTTTGAAGGAAAAGATTATATCCTGAAGCGCCAGTTGAAACCGGAAGCCCGTCAGGATATTGTCAAACTATTACACGAAAAAGGAATCGTTCCGACTGCCATGATGGATATTTCGGATGGATTATCGTCGGAATTGATGCATATTTGCTCGCAAAGCAAGGTTGGCTGTCGGATTTATGAGGATAAAATTCCGATTAATTATCAGGCTGCGGTTATGGCCGAAGAATTAAATATGAACATTGTAACAGCGGCGCTGAATGGCGGTGAAGATTACGAATTGCTTTTTACTGTTTCACTTGAAGATTATGACAAAATTGTAGCCGTCGAAGGAATTGCGATTGTAGGACATACCACCAAACCCGAACTTGGATTGCAGCTGGTAGGACGCGAAGGCGAAGAAATTGAATTGCGGGCGCAGGGATGGAATTCGCTGAGTTAGTAGTTTATAGTTCATAGTAAATAGTCGTCAGAGAATGATTGGTATTTATTAGAAATCAGGCTTTCATAAGAAATGAAAGCCTGATTTTTTTCTATTGACTATAAACTACCTACTAATCAAAGTTGTTCCGAAACCGGATCCAGTGATTTATTACTCACAATTTTGTTTCGGGCACCGGTATGGAAACGGCTTACTTTTTTATTGATAATAAGTGTGGAAGGAATATTTTTCAACTCGTTGTTGGCGGAAGCAGTAAGTGTATTCCATGTCTGATAGCTGATCAGCATAAAACTTTGTTTGGAAAATACCGTTGAACTCAGGCGTGTAACTTTATTTACTTTCACCTCATTCGGGTATTGCTGGCGCAAATCATGAATTCCTTTGCGGATAACCTCGCTGCTTGCCGCCAGTTTATTTATATCCAGAATATTGATAGTTACTCCCGGATTATTGCGAATCAACCGACGTGCGTAGCGCAACAAAAATTCATCCGATTCATCCTGCAGCAATACAACAGTAGATGTTATGTTGGTAAAAGAACGGTTCACAAACACCCCAACGCTGCAATTGCTGTTTTCAATAAAGTAGCGGGTTTTATCTTTTATCAATGTTCCGGGATAAAAGAAAGTCTGTTGTTTGGAAATACTATTGATAATCTTGTTCAGCCAGGTAATATTCTTAAAGATAGAACTTTCATTGAAAAACGGAATTCCCGAAAGAGAGATTCCTGCTCCAACCAGCAAGAAATCGAAATTATTGTGATTGGCTGTTCTCACAATTCCCGATTCGATATTGTCAGTGACTTTGTATTCTGTTTCCAATGGAATGTTCAACGTATGAGCTTCTTCCATAATTCCTTTGAAACTTTCCACCGAAAATTGCTCGCCGTAAATGGGATTGGTATCCGTACCGGGTGTAATGTGAAGCGCTGTGACCGACAACGTGTTTTTAGTACCGTCTAAAACCGTTTTAGCCACATCGAGCAATGCTTTACCGTTTTCAGGGTTTCCCATGGCAATAAGCGCTTTGAAAACACCCTGTGTTTGTTGCAAAAGGTAATCCTGCTCAATATCTTTTTCGGGGAAAAGCCGGTTGATAATGGAAAGAACCGGCGTTGTCATAAACGTTGTGACCAAAGCCATGATTACAAGCATAACGAAAATTGGCGGTGGAAGAATTCCCATTTCATACCCGATATTCAGCACAATCAGTTCCATCAATCCGCGGGTGTTCATCAAAACTCCAATGGAAAGACTGTCTTTCCAGGTTTCGCCAAGAATTTTGGCAGTAAAAGCACCACCTACAAATTTTCCGGTCACAGCAACCAAAATAAAAATACCGCAAATTACCCACAGATGCTGCGAGTTTAATAATCCGATTTCAGTTCGTAGTCCGGTGAATACAAAGAAAAGCGGTAACAGCAACGTTACCGATACATCCTCAATCTTATCAATAATTAATTTCCGGAAATTAGGCAGTTGCGGCATAACTACACCGGCCAGAAAAGCTCCGAACAGTGCATGAATTCCGATAACCTGGGTTGTAAATGCCGAAACAATCAGTATCAGAAGCAAAAATGCAACAATGCTTTTATTCAATACCTCGCTGTTGCTGTAAATTTTTCCAACACGTTTCAGGAACGGACGGATAATTAATAACATAGCCGCCACATAAAGCAGGGCAAAACCAATGGTATATAATGAACTGAGGAAACTTCCGGTTTTGGTAATGGCAATTACGGCTGCCAGAATACACCAGGCCGTTACGTCATCATTAGCTGCGCTGGCAATGGCCATGGTGCCTAAATGTGTTTTGCTTAAACCTTTTTCCTGCACGATGCGGGCCAAAACAGGGAAGGCCGTTATACTCATGGAAATGCCAATAAACAAGGCAAAGGGCAAAAAAGCGGCATGACTCGAAGCGAATTCTTCGTAAACGAAATAAGCCAGCAGCATACCCAGGAAATAAGGAATCAGAATACTGGCGTGGCTTATCACATACGTTTGGCCGATTTTTTCCTTCAGCGTGTTTATATTCAGTTCCATTCCAATGGTGAACATAAACAGTATCAATCCAACCTGACTTAGAATGTATAAGTTTCCAAGCGATTTGGCGGCGAATAGAAAATGAAAAGCTTCCGGATAGAAATAACCAAGCAACGATGGACCCAGCACAATACCGGCCAGAATTTCGCCAATGACGGTGGGTTGACCCATTTTTTTGAAAATCCACCCGAAAACACGCGAAACAACGAGGATGGAAATAATTTGAAGCAGCAGCATGGCAGCCGGTTCAAGCATATTATTCAGTAGTGAGATTTTGAACTGATTAAAACCCGTGCTATTGCTTGCTATCTTATGCTTAATGACATAAAGTCCATCAAAAGCCGCACCTTTCTGCATAAGAATATATGAAAAGACGCTGAACAGGATCAACATCAATGCGTAGAAAAGCCAGGTTCGGAGTTGTGTGTTTTTCATGAATTCCGGGAAATTTGTTCAAAATATCCTTTACAACCGCAAAGATAAGGATTTTTTTTTCGTTTAATAAGCTGAAAATTAAGAATCATATCAAATTTAATGTTGATTTGAACCTCTTTTGGGGATTTGCGTTTTATTGATTTACTTTGTACTGCATTTAAACCGGGCTGTTTTGGCTTGTAAAAACGTTCTTTTCAGGAACAAAAAAGCATAGAATTTTTCTGTTAGTTTTTCAGATTTCAATTTTAAAAAATAAAAATAATGGACGTTGGTATAGGATTCTGGTTCGCGTTTTTTGCCTTTGTAACCCTGATGTTGTGTCTGGATTTATTTGTGTTTCACAAAAAAGACAAAGCCATCAAGGTTAAAGAAGCGTTGATGTGGAGCGTGTTCTGGATTTTGCTGGCCGTGGCTTTCAACTTCGGGGTGTTGTATTTCTTCGGCAAAACAAAAGCACTGGAATTTCTTACCGGTTACCTGATTGAAGAATCGCTGAGCGTGGATAACCTGTTTGTATTTATTCTTATCTTCGGTTTTTTCAAAATAGAATCCCGGTTTCAGCATAAAATCCTTTTTTGGGGAATTATCGGCGCTGTCATTATGCGCGCCGTGTTTATTTTTGCCGGTGTGGCATTGATTCACCAGTTCAACTGGATTATGTATCTTTTCGGGGCATTTTTGGTATACACCGGTATAAATTTGATTTTCGAAAAAGACGATACCGAATACAATCCAAACAGGAATTTCTTTATCCGTGGATTTAAAAAAGTATTTCCGGTAACCGACGACATGTCACACTCGCGTTTTTTTGTGCGGAAAGAAAAAATACTTTATGCCACGCCTTTTTTCATTGCACTGCTGGTTATTGAAGCTTCCGATCTGATTTTTGCAGTCGATTCCATTCCCGCAGTACTTTCGGTTTCCAAAGATCCGTTTATTGTTTATACTTCCAATATCTTTGCCATTCTGGGTTTGCGCTCGTTGTATTTTGCGCTGAACGGCATCATGTCTTATTTCCATTATCTGAAATATGCACTATCCGGCATTCTTACGTTTATCGGCATTAAAATGTGTGTGAATGAATTCTGCTCTCATTTCGGATATCATTTTCAAATCTCCAACTTTACTTCGCTGGCAGTAATTGTTGTTTTCCTCACGGTTTCTATTTTGCTTTCGGTAGTTGTAAAAAACAGGACAGAAAAAAGTGCCGCCAAGTAAATAGCATGCGCTGAAATCGAATGTGTATATAGAACAAAAATAAAAGATTAAAAGAACTGTTTAGGCTTGCCACACGATAGAATCGGGTGGGAGCGGAGGACATCAAAAAATAAAATAAATTCAATGGAATTTGAACTGTTATCAAATAAAAGACATAA
>CAIYTJ010000631.1 GCA_903929065.1 uncultured Bacteroidales bacterium
GGAAGCTATGGCGATGGTTTGATGGCGGTTATTGCTCCTGAAAATACACGCGAAGCTCTATGGAATGCCATTTCAAAACGTCATGTATATTGTGTTACCGGTGATAAAATCAAACTTGATTTTCGAATTAATGAAGCCATAATGGGTGATGAAATTTCAGGAAATAAACGAAATATTTCATTGAAAGTTGAAGGTCAGAGCTTTATTGATTATGTGGATATTATCAAAAACGGGAAGCAATTGGTGCGCGTAAATTCTCCAAATACAAATACTGAAATTCAGGGTGATAGCGTTCATGCCAAAGTAAAAATAGAGTTTGGTTGGGGAAAGGATGAAGAATATGTACACTGGCTAGGAAGCCTGAAATTGAGCGAAGGAAGGATTCTTTCGGTAACACCCTGTTTCAGAGGTGCAGCTTATACATCGCCACAAAAAAGCCAGATTGGAACTGTTGATTTGTTCAAAACTCATGTAAACAGAATTTTAGATAGAACTGATATAATGGTTAATCTGGATTTCTACACTACAATGAACCCAAACACAGTAACTTCGGCTACTCAGGCAGTGATTCTGGAAGTAAAAATGCCACGAAAAGGCAGAATTATAGCATCATTTAATGCTAAAATATTTGAACACAGCATGCAGGAATTGCTTGATGGAACCTATTCACATTTTATGATTGGGTGGTTGAGTGAAGCCATTCAGTTTCACCGTGCCGCAACTGAATCTGTATATCAAATTAATTATAAAACAATTGATAATAAACCTGATAAAAGTACAGATTATTATTATATCCGGGTTCGTCAGCGTGATGGAAACTGGGCATTTAGTTCGCCAATTTGGGTAAATTAAAAATAGAAATTTGAAATTGTAAAGCTATGCGTTTAATCATTCAACCTGACTATGAAGCCATTTCAGCATGGGTAGCCACCTATATTGCCGATAAAATAAATTCGTTCAGTCCAACTGCAAACCGACCATTTGTATTGGGACTCCCGACGGGTTCTACGCCACTTGGAACATATAAAAAACTGGTAGAATTAAACAAGACTGGATATGTTTCCTTCAAAAATGTGCTAACTTTCAACATGGATGAATATGTAGGAATTTCCAAAAATCATCCTCAGAGTTATCATAGCTTTATGTGGGATAATTTTTTTACCCACATTGATATCTTGCAAGAAAATGTGAATATCCTAAACGGTAATGCTTCAGATTTAGAGGCGGAATGTCAGGCTTATGAAGACAAAATTAATGCTGTTGGTGGAATTCAGCTTTTTCTGGGAGGCATTGGAGCGGATGGTCATATTGCTTTTAATGAACCCGGTTCGTCTTTACATTCACGTACTCGTATTAAAACACTAACGCAAGATACCATAATTGCCAATTCTCGATTTTTCGAAAACGATGTGAACAAAGTTCCTAAAACTGCACTGACAGTAGGTGTTGGAACAGTAATGGATGCACATGAAGTTTTGATTATCGTAAATGGACACAACAAAGCACTTGCTTTACATCAGGCTGTTGAAGGCTCCGTAAACCATTTATGGACTATCACTGCACTGCAATTACATCCGAAAGGAATTATTGTTTGCGATGAAACTGCCACTTCCGAATTAAAAGTTGGTACATACCGTTATTTTAAAGAAATTGAGAATGTTATCTAATTATTAAACGATAAATTTACACTATGAAAACAACTTCAAAACAAAGTCTGAGTTTAGCAATACTAAGTTTAGCAACAATACCTTCATTTGCACAACAAAAACCTAACGTGGTTTTCATAATGACAGATCAACAGTCATATAACATGTTGAGTAGTTATGGCAACAAATGGGTAAAAACCCCCAATATTGACAAAATTTCACAAATTGGGACGAGGTTTGACAATACCTATTGTGCCAACCCCTTGTCGATGCCTTCCCGATTCTCATTGCTAACAGGTCATTATTCGTCGGAAGTGGGCGAAAAAACCAATGGTCACAAATTCAACAGAGAAAAAGTTGCTGAAATTTCTCAGAATGACGGTTTGGGTTTTCTATTTCGAAAGGCAGGTTATACAACCTTGTACTCAGGCAAGACACATTTAATGGGTGAAAATGAGTCAGAAGATTATGGATTTGAATTGCATGGCCTTAATCCTTACGAAGGACCTGCAATCTATGCCGAAAAAGTTATACCCGAATTGGCACAGACTAAAAAACCCTTCTTCCTTTTTCTTTCGTTTATGAATCCGCACGATATCTGTTATGGCGCCGGTATTGACCCCCGTTATCCCGATAAATTACCAGCGGAAAATGTTATTGAAACAAAGCGTTTTTTGGATTTTAAAAAATCACTGACGCCTGAGCAATATAAGAGTCAGATTCCCCCCAAACCGGCAAATTTCAGACCTATTACCGATGAACCAAAGGAAATGGCCAGCACCTGGGCTCGCGATACGTGGAACGATGAGCAATGGGATCTTTACCGCTGGATGTATTGCCGGTTGACCGAAAGTGTAGATGAGCAAATTGGGCGTGTTTTGGCATCGTTGGAAAAATCGGGAATGATGGAAAATACGATTATAGTTTTCACCTCCGACCACGGCGAAATGGATGGTTCGCATGGGTTTACCACCAAAAACGTAATGTTCGAAGAATGCCAGCGTGTGCCTTTGATTTTTGCCGGAAAAGGAATTAAAGCCAATAAAGTGGATAAAACAACCCTGGTTTGCAATGGATTAGACTTTATTCCCACAATTTGTGATTTAACTGGCATAGAATATTCTAAAAAACTGACAGGCATGTCGTTACAATCAAAACTGACAGGAAAAGGTAAACCAGTTTTGCGTAAATATATGATTACAGAAGATTGTAATGCTTACCAAATACATGATGGACGCTACAAATTGACCATTTTTGAATTGCCCGGAAATCCCGAAATGTTGACAGATATCAAAAATGATCCGGGTGAAACCACTAATCTTTCAAATGACCCATCATTAGCCAAAATCAAAGCTGATTTGAAGAAGATATTGTTAGATGACCTGACAAAACGAGGGTTGTTACC
>CAIYTJ010000632.1 GCA_903929065.1 uncultured Bacteroidales bacterium
CCTGCTTTCGCTTGACACCACCAACATGAAATCCGGTGTTACTAAATTGTACACTGACTATCGCGAGTTTCTGCCTGTTTTCACTGCTGAAGTACTTGACACAGCAGCTACTGACACCGCTGCAGTCCGTGATTTATTCCACAAATTTCTGACCGACACCACTTTCAACAAAGTTAATCAAAAGACTTTACAAACTTTCTCCGATGTTTCGGATATTGAAAAAGAGGTTTCTGACGCTTATACTTATATTCATCATTATTTTCCGGAAGTGAAATTGCCGGAAGTTTATTTCTTTGTTTCCGGTTTTAACCGTTCTATCATGATGAACAAAGATATCATTGCTGTTGGCACTGATTTCTATTTAGGAAGTGACTTCCCGGATTACAAAAGTCTGACATATAAATACATGGTGGATAATATGCGGCGTGAATGTCTGGCAACCGATTTGGTTTCGGCCACACTTTTCAGAATGTTCAGAATAAACAGTCAGGAATATCGGCTACTTGACAACATGCTTTTCAGAGGGAAAGTGCTTTACCTGATGTCGGTTTTCATGCCGACTCAAAAACCCGAAGGAATTATAGGTTACAGTCCGGAGCAATTGAAATGGTGTAAAACCAACGAGAAACAGATTTGGGGAGCCATGATAGACCAGAAGCACTTGTTTTCCACCGATGTGCTGTTGATAAAGAAATATTTAAATGATGCACCTTTTACAGCACCTGTTTCACAGGAATCGCCCGGCAGACTCGGCACCTGGATGGGTTTGCAAATTGTGGAAAGTTACATGAAGAAAAATACAAATATAACGTTGAGGGATTTGATGAACGAAAACAATTACCAGAAAATGCTTGAAGAATCCGATTACAAACCCTAAAAATGTCAACCAGTTGGTTCAAAATAAAAAGACCTGTCCGCTATCGCAGACAGGTCTTAAATTTTTCGATTGGTCAGGATTATGCCGGACTAATTGCTTCTGAAGGACAAACATCAGCGCAAGTGCCACAGTCAGTGCAAACATCAGCATCAATTACATAGATATCACCTTCTGAAATTGCTTCAACCGGACATTCGCTGATACAAGATCCACAAGCAATACAATCTTCTGAAATTACGTAAGCCATTTTCTTAAATATTTTTGTTAGTACTAATTCGTTCTGCAAAAGTATAACTTTTTCCAGACCAAAAAAAACTTTTCTCTATCTTTTTTCTGAATAACGCATCATTTGAGCCTTTGTTCAAGTGTTACGACTGTATTTAACGTGATACTCTGATCATTTCCCTGCTTTAAATAAATAAATCCCAATTTTATGATTAATGATAAAAAACGACTGGTCGCTTATAACTTATTAATTTTCAGGTGTTTTTACACATGTTACATTTGTATTAAATTTTTATTAATATACAATTACTTTAAATTGTTTTAGTACTTTTGCAATGACAAAATCGTTTAAAAAAATGATTTTGATTCAAATTGTTTTAAAACAAATATCTTTCTATTATACAAGCATTTAAAACTATCTTACGCAAAATCATTTTGATATGAACAATTCATTCTTCAGTAAGTTCACACCCAAAGAACCAAAGTTTTTCCCTATTTTGAAAGAAATGTCAGATGTAATTTCAGTTGCATCCGATTTAATTATTGAATGTGTACAAAACAGCGACCATGAAGCTGCTATTGAGTATTACAAAAAGATTAAAGAACAGGAACGTAAAGGCGACGCTTTGTCAGCACGGGTTTTTGATGAATTAAATTCGACTTTTATTACTCCGTTCGATCGGGAAGACATTCATCATTTGGCTGACAGGCTGGACGATGTGACCGACTACATTAACAGTTGTGCCAAAAAGATTGTACTTTATAATCCTAAAAGCATGCCTGCTGGTGCACTGGACATTGCTAAACTAATCAAAGATGGTGGAATATGCATTGGTAAAGCCGTTGATGAATTGGACGTAATGAAGAAAAATTCAAAAAAGATCAAGGAGTATTGTACTGAATTGCACATGATTGAAAGCAAAGCGGATGATGTTTATGAAAACTTCCTGATAGAATTATTTGAAAACGAAAAAGATGCAGTGGAAATCATCAAAATGAAAGAAATTATGAATGAGCTCGAAAGAGCCACCGATGCTGCCGAATATGTTGGTAAAATTATCAAGACGATTATTGTAAAATACGCATAATTAATCGAGAACAAAAACATGACGCTTTTAATTACCATTATCGCTCTCGCTTTGGTTTTCGATTTTATTAATGGATTTCACGATGCGGCAAATTCCATTGCTACTATTGTTTCAACCAAAGTTTTGAGTCCTTTTAGAGCTGTATTATGGGCAGCAGCATTTAATTTCGTTGCTTTCTTCATTGCTAAGTATTTTAGTGGATTTGGCATTGCCAATACTGTTTCAAAAGCTGTGATTGAACAATATATCACACTTCCTGTCATTTTTTCGGGAATATGTGCAGCTATTATATGGAATTTGGCTACGTGGTGGTTGGGAATTCCATCATCTTCATCACACACTTTGATAGGCGGATTTGCAGGTGCTGCCATTATGAGTACTATCATTGCAAACGGATACCAAACAAGCGGTTTTGAATCAATCAAATCGGATGTAATTATAAAAATTGCATCTTTTATTGTTTTAGCTCCACTGATTGGGTTTCTTATTTCATCATTACTGACAATTCTCATACTTTGGGTTAGCAAAAAAGCTAATCCGCACAAAGCAAATAACTGGTTCAAGCGGCTTCAACTAGTTTCCTCAGGACTTTTCAGTATTGGTCACGGGTTGAATGATTCGCAAAAAGTTATGGGAATTATTGCGGCTGCGCTTTATGCTGCCTACCACAAAAACGGTATTGACATTGGAGTTCACGATATAAAAAACATTCCTGATTGGGTTGCATTTGCCTGTTTTACGGCTATTTCACTTGGAACCATGTCTGGCGGATGGAGAATTATCAAAACAATGGGATCTAGAATCACCAAAGTAACACCCTTGGAAGGTGTTGCAGCCGAAACTGCGGGTGCAATAACATTATATATTACTGAAATTCTTAAGATTCCGGTAAGTACAACTCACACTATAACCGGTTCCATTATCGGAGTTGGCGCTGTAAAAAGGCTTTCAGCAGTACGTTGGGGAGTTACCCGAAGCTTACTAATTGCCTGGCTTCTCACCATTCCGGTAAGCGCTGTTCTAGCCGGTTTAATTTATTTTATTTTTGGTGGAATGCTTTAATTCATAAAAACAAATCAAAAAAGGTTGTTTCATCACGAAACAACCTTTTTTAATATTATATAGGTCTGATATTGTGCAATAATCATTTTTTTATTACGTTTGTATTTTACTTAAACCTTTGTCCGAATAAAATGCGACCAAAACTGACTATAAAACTCTTTTTTTTATCATTTATAACTACAAGTATTTTTTCATCAGCATTAGCTCAGGGAAATCTGCCTTATGTGGATATGAAACCAATTCATTTTGGTTTCTCACTGGGAACCAACCTAATGGATTTAAAAGTTACACCGACCGATAGCGCTCGGGTTTCAACATTGACACCCGGTTTTTCTGTAGGAATTGTAACGGATTTAAGATTAGACAGATATTTGAATCTACGATTTAATCCGACATTGCATTTCGGCACAGAACAATTAAGCTATCCGTTTAAAGTTGGAACAGAATCGAAGGTTCAAATTCAATCAATTCCAATTTATATACCGATTTATCTGAAATACAGTGCTGAACGCAAAGGCAACTACCGTCCTTATTTAATTGGAGGTGGAGGAACTTATATTAATTTAAGCCGGGATCAAACCAAGGGAGTTGTGCTGCAACCCATTGATTTTTTTGCCGAATTTGGTGCAGGATGCGATATTTATTTTCCGTTTTTTAAACTGGCTCCTGAAATAAAATTTGCTGTCGGATTCAATAATATGCTGACTCCCATGGATCAACGAAACAAACCGGAAATTACCGCTCAGGAGAAATTTACAACGGTGTTGACGAAGCTTACGTCGAA
>CAIYTJ010000633.1 GCA_903929065.1 uncultured Bacteroidales bacterium
AATTATGTTCGTGTGACACGTCGTGGAGAAATGCTCAGCGAGTTGGTTACGCAGAATGATATTGTGATTTTGCAGGACAGCTTGCAGCGTTTGGCTGCTTTGCCAGAAAGCAAACGGATTGATGTAGTTAATAAAATCATTGAAAAACTGATAGCCGATGAAAAAGCTGCTGCTGATAAAGAATTGAAGGACAAACAACTGGCCAATCAGAATTTTGATGACAATCTCACTAATTTACCACCAATTGGTGTAAATCCCGGTGGTGCTGCCGACTGGTATTTCTATAATGGTGACGCTATGCGAAACGGTCAATCGGAATTCGTGAAAAAATGGGGAACTCGCAAACTGGAAGATAACTGGCGGAGAACCAGCAAGTCAACTTCACTTTTTGCTGATAATAATGCCATCCCAAAAAACGCGAAGGATTCTACTGATACCATTTCAAAATCGAAAGTGGTAATGGATAATAAAAAACCGGAGTTTTATTTGCGGCAGATTCCAATCACTCCAAGTCAAATTGCAAAATCTACAGCAGAAATAGGGGATGCTTTGTTCAATATGGGATTGATTTACAAAGATAAAATTGCAGATATTCCAATGGCAATCAGCACCTTCAAAGAATTTATACGGAGGTTTTCAAAAGATGAAAGGGTTGCGGATGCCTATTTCTATATTTATCTGATGCAAACTAAAAACGGGAATCAATCGGAAGCCGATGAGTACAGGACCAAACTGATTACTGAATACCCAACTTCAAAATATCAGAAAATCCTTTCGTTACCGAATTATACCGAGCGATTGGAACAAATGTATAAAGAGCAGGACTCTATTTATAACCTGACCTACAAAGCCTACAATGAAAGTGATTTTGGAACGGTTTACAAACATGTGGCATATATAAAACATAATTATCCGCTGTCGTCGCTTATGCCTAAGTTCCTGTTTTTAAATGCATTGAGTATTGGCAAGAAGGAAACTCCGCAATTATTTAAAACTGCATTGGATAGTTTGGTTGCCAGTTATCCTCAAAGCGATGTTAGTGCTATGGCGAAAGATATTCTGGCGTTAATGAAACAAGGTCAGGAATCAAAAAACGGCACAACCAGCGGCTCGTTACTTTCTCGCAGGGATGCGAGCACTAAAGCGGAGATAAACGAAATTTCGCCTCAGCAGTTTTCTGCCGAAAAGCAGACAAAGCACAGATTGCTTTTAATCAGCTCGTTGAATAAAGAAAATATGAACAAATTGTTGTATAATATTGCTTCATTCAACTTTTCGAGGTTTATGATTAAAGATTTCGATTTGGTAATTTCAAAACTTGATACGACACAGAGTGTATTGTCAGTCACCAATTTAGAATCGTTTGATGAGGCAAACTGGTATGTAAATACACTGAATTCTGATGTCACTCTATCAAAAATGTTGAACGATTTTCAGGTTCAGAAAGTAATCATTTCTGAAGAAAATTACGCATTGATTAAAACGGGATTTACATTAAAGGATTATTTTGCTTTTCTCGCCAAACCAGTAGCAGTTATTAAAAATCAACAAATTGCAGCGGTTAAACCAACTAAAAAGCAAGAAAAGAGTTCTAGTATAAAAGAACCGGTTGTCAACAATACTCCGGCAAAGCCAGTTAAAACAGAACCGGTAAAACCGGTAGAGATTGCCGAAAATAAAAAAACCGAAAAGCAAGCTGAAGTTCAACCAGTCAAAACTGTTGAAAAACCTGCTTTAGTTGCTCAAAATTCCGTAACCCCGGTAAAAAAGGATTCAACTACTAAAACAGAAAAAGTGGTTCCGACTGTTCAACCGGTGGTTGTTAAGCCAAAAGAGCCTGAAGTGCCGTTATTTAAAGGGTTGTACGGTTATAAAGCTGATGAACAACATTTTATTGCGATTTATGTTGTTTCAGGAAAAATTGATTTTGCAAAAGTAAAAGCTGCTTTGGATGCTTACAACACTCAGAATTACAGTATGATGAATTTGAAAGTTTCGTTGGAAACAGTTGATAAATTGCAAATTATATTAATCGGAAGTTTAAGCAATGCTCAGGTAGCTAAATCGTATTTGCTGCGAATGGTTAAAGAAAAAAGTCTGTTTGAAGGATTGAAAGGTTCAACTTACCGTAATTTACTCGGCTCGCAAAAAAACCTGAACACGATGATTCAGAAAAATGCGTTGAATCAGTATTTTGATTTTATGCAGGAATATTATTTGAAATAATGTTTAAAGTTAATTGGTGATTTGTTGATTGAGGTAATTTAAACCAGTAAGATTATACGATAGAATTATGAAAAAAGACCGCATACTTTGGGCAGATGACGAAATCGATTTGTTAAGTCCATACATTTTATTTCTCGAAGAAAAAGGGTATGAAGTTGTAACTGCAACAAATGGAAAAGATGCCGTGGAACTGTGTCAGAAAGAGGATTTTGACATTATTTTTTTGGATGAAAATATGCCCGGATTAAGCGGTTTGGAAACATTGGCGTTAATCAAAGAAATAGATCAGGACGTTCCGTTGGTGATGATTACCAAAAGCGAAGAAGAAAATATCATGAATATGGCTATCGGC
>CAIYTJ010000634.1 GCA_903929065.1 uncultured Bacteroidales bacterium
CCATGCTAAGCATATGCGTCCGGTATGTAACTGACCGTGAAGTGGCACGGGATTTATTGCAGGATGGATTTATAAAGATTTTTACCAAAGTGGAAACTTTTTCTGAAACCGGTTCATTTGCCGGCTGGATAAGACGAATTTTCGTAACTACAGCACTCGAATACCTCAGGCAAAAAGATGCTTTGAAACAAAGTTCAAATATTGAAGAATTTGAAAATTATTTTGAAAATGAAGATGTTACAGTTTTGGACAAGATATCAGCCGATGATTTACTGGAATGTGTGACAAAACTTTCCGATGGATACAGAACTGTTTTTAATCTATACGCAATTGAAGGATACAGTCATGCAGAAATTGCCAACTTATTAAATATCAGCGAGAACACTTCAAGATCACAATTTATGAGAGCTCGAATGATTCTTCAAAAAAACGTATTATCGCTTTTTGAAAATGGAAATGCAAGAAAACAATATAAATAATAACCAACTCGACGCATTCAGCGAAAAGGTCAAAAGCAAACTGGAAAACCACCAGTTGCCTGTTGATGCTGAATGGTGGAATGCCATTGAAAAAGGCATTGGAGCCAAGAAAAAGCGGATAATTCCCGCCTGGTTTTGGATTCCACTCGGATCTGCAGCTGTTTTGGCATTGATTTTCACGCTGAATCCTTTTTCTGACTCTAAAACAGTTACAGCTAAATTAGAAAATCACAAAGTTCATCAATCTCACAATGTAACTTTAAGACCAGTTGAACCAAAAACCAGCAAAATAATTTCTACTGATTTATTCAATGCGGTTCCAAAAGATAATCAGAAAGCATTGCAACATCCGACAATACAACCTTTAACGACAATTATTCCGGACAAAATTTCATCCGAAACGAATGAAAATATTGTTACTGGTAATGACTCGTCATCTACAGTGTCAAATCAGGAGATATTATATTCGGAAGTCCCACTTGTAAAACTGGATACAGTTTCAACCAAAGGATTAATGAAGAATTTGGCTTCAAACTGGCCAAAGAAAACAGGTAAGATTCGCGTTATTCAACATAAAAGGAGGGTTAAATCTGACTTGCTTCTTGCAGCATCCTTTGGGTCTTCAAGCGGTCCGCAAAGCGGGTTCAGCAACTTGCCAACAGCTGTTATGAGTAATAATATTGTTAGTACCAAAACAGATTATACAGCAATCATGGCACCGGATAATTTTGACCATATAAATTACGCAACGCCAGTCTCGTTTGGTCTTGCAGTCAGAAAAAACCTGGATAAAGCGTTTAGCCTTGAAACAGGATTGGTTTACACCTATTTGCAAACAATTTTCTCAAATAATCCACCGGTTTTAAATGATGCTCAATCAAACCTGCATTATTTAGGAGTTCCGCTAAATATTGTTGCAAAAGTCTGGTCATCACCCAAATGGGAAGTTTATTTATCGGGTGGCGGCATGGTTGAAAAAGGAATTCGTTCTGTTTACACGCAGCATCAATACTATTTCAACCAAACAATTTCAACTACTGCCAGCACCAACATTTCAGGTTTCCAGTGGTCGGTAGACGCAGGAGTTGGAGCGACCTACAAACTTCAGCGAAATATCGGAATTTTCTTTGAACCTAAAATATCACATTATTTCGATAATAATCAACTTTTAAGCATCCGTACCAAACAACCAACTGTTTTCGGTTTAAATATCGGAGTCAGATATGAATTAAAATAATGACGCTATGAAGATTATCAAAAAAACATTGGTATATGTAATAATTTTTCTGAGCTTAACCGGTTGTAAAACCGAAGAATTATATCTCAAGAAACTGGATATTATTCCTGCAGACAAATATTATTCAACAGACATTCTGCCCGATTCTGCTAAAAATATTTATGGCACCTGGAAAGCATTGCAAACTGGTGGTGGTATTGCCGGAACAAGCTACAAACCTGACTTTGATTATTTGTTGCTTAAACCTAATGCTGTTTTTGGAATCGTCCGCAATGATTCTTTGATTGCTTACGGCAAACTGACATTATTGGCTGATAACACGATGCATATAAATGATGTATGGTTTTTGAAATTTGATTTTGATCAGGTTGCCAATATTGAATTATTTTATGGAGCAGAAAAGTATTTTAAATTGATTGGCAACGATAGTTTGGATTTAATGGCACCATGCTGTGATAGGTTTAACACCATGCTTGTACGGCAGAATTCAGATTGGTACAATTCTGTCAATCCCGGAACATTGAAAGGAAAAATATCAATTGGTCCGCTTTGTCCGGTTGAAACCATTCCTCCACAACCCGGTTGCATGCCAACAGCAGAAACGTATAAAGCCTGGCAGACAGCCATTTGGAATAGCACCGAAACCCAGAAAATCATGGATATAGTTCCAAATCTGGATGGAACATTTCAGTTTGATCTTTCCGAAGGGCAGTATGTCATAGATTTTGTAAATCAGAATAATAACAAGTTAGGTGGTTCCGGTTTACCCTTAAAATTCAGTATAACCCACTCCAAAACAACCCAGTTATCAATAAATATAGATACCGGAATCAGATAAAAAAAATTAAAATCATAAATATCATGAAAAGATTAATTCTATCAATCGCATTGATTTCAATGCTGCTTGGTTGTACAAGTCAGAACGATCCGATTCATCAAATACCAAAAGATGCGACTCCCATTACGCTTTCAACAGCGCAACAATTGCGCGTAAGCCAGGACAATGCATTTGCATTTGATTTATTGAAAAAAACTATTACAACTTCGGGAGAAACAAATGTGTTTATCTCGCCGTTGAGTGTGAGCATAGCGTTGGGAATGGCCTGGAATGGCGCTAACGGACAAACCAAAACTGAAATGGAAACCGCACTTAAAATGAGCGGAATGTCAGTTGGTGATATAAATTCCTATTACAAAATCATGCAATCTACGTTGCCCGGCATTGACCCGACTACCAAACTCAGTATTGCCAATTCCCTTTGGTATAAAACAGGTTTTCCGGTCAAGACTGATTTTTTGAAAGTAAATACCGATTATTTCGGCGCTTATGTCAAAGAGATGGATTTTTCACAAAGTTGGGCTGTTGACACAATCAATAACTGGTGTGCAAAAAAGACTAACAACCTTATTAAAAAACCGCTTGACAATATTGATCCAAACGACGTTATGTTTTTAGTAAATGCCATTTATTTCAAAGGAATCTGGCGCAAACATTTCGAAACTAAGAATACAACCGAGGCAAATTTCACTAATGAGTTGAACAATCAGGTAAAAGTGAATATGATGTATCAGAAAGACACTTTTGCCTATAAAGCTGATAATTATGCACAATATCTTGATATGCCATACGGAAATAAAGCATTTTCCATGACAGTAATTCTGCCTGCTGATGGAAAAACTACTACTGACGTTCTGAATCAGTTGACTCCGGATTATTGGAATTCAACGTTGCAAACCATGCCCACAAAGCAAGTGGAAGTATATATGCCACGATTTAAAACTCAAAACAATCTTCAACTGAATAATTCATTGAAAAGCATGGGTATGAATCTGGCATTTACTGATTTTGCTGATTTCTCCAACATTGCCAACATGAATCTTAAAATTTCAAAAGTTATTCACGACACCTATGTGGAAGTAACGGAAGAAGGAACAGAAGCTGCAGCTGTTACAATTATCGGAGTTGTAGCCACAGCGATGCCTGTTCCCGAACCAACTCCAGTTTTCAGAGTAAACAAACCATTCCTTTTTGTCATTCGCGAAAAAAGCACCG
>CAIYTJ010000635.1 GCA_903929065.1 uncultured Bacteroidales bacterium
ACTTATTTACAAAAAATATAAAGGTAAATAATCCGCCTATTGTCAAAAAAATATATAAGTTATCTGTCGGTAATTTTAGTACATCCATAATAATTGTATCTTAGTGATTGATTTAAAAGTTGTTATTTATGCTGTTTTTAATTCTATTTTAAAGCAATTAGAAAAAATAATTGACGGTTGAAACAGTTTGGGACCATCTTTTTTCCTTTTTTTCTATACTTGCTTCTAACAGGTATATATCCGAACCCCTGCTGCCGCACGAATCCTTTAGTATGGAAAACCACATCCGGTTATTTATTTCTCCACCACGCGATGAAATCGCGCGGCAGCGGGTGGGATTTATTCTTGTTTTATTATTTTCTGTACTTTCAAAATTCCTGATTCAGTATGAATTTTCACAAAATATATTCCATTTGTCAAACCTGATATATCAATATCTTTATTTTTTGTTTCCAGCTCTTTTTTACCTTCCATATTATAAACCTGAATCAGGGATACCTTTAAATCAGTGTCTATTACCAATTTTTTACTTGCAGGATTTGGATAGATTATCTCTTTCTTTTCGGAAATATCATTTATTCCCGTATTCAAAGCGTATACACATTCTGAATGTTCCGCCTGATGGTATATTAAATTGTCATTATTCCAGAAGCATAGTAACTGTAAACGATTTTCCTGTTGTAGAATCCCTGCTGAATTTAAATCAATCAAACCAATTCTTGAACCCATACCCTCATACAAACTATCCGAAAAACATTCATAGATGGAACTCCATTTATAAGGATAATGCATACTTGTGTAATATGAATAAACCGTGTCAGTGATTACAATCATTTTTCCTGTGAACCCGCCAATATCATATTGTTTTATATTTTTGACTGTTCTGATTGTTTTGGTGTCAGTCCAGTGGTCTTTATAGACGTTTTTTACAGAAAGTGTGTCCCCGACATGTAAATTAAAATTGTACAGGATCTGTTCATCCATTGCCGGATATTTGATATATACAATTTGCTTGGCACTATCTTCCCTGACAGCTGCAGCATAACGTGTAGTCTCGTATATAGTTCCAAATATATTAGCATTAATAATTGTACACAGCATTTTTTTATAATTCAGCTCTCCGATTGTTGTGTCGTTCGATAGCGTCATTGAATATGTGCTGGTTACGCCTCCACACCCACAGGTTGTATATAACTCATACAAAAAATTCCATTTGTTTCCATCTTTCATCATTTTTTGATACCCTTCGGATTTCACGAGATTTGAGAAACATACAGATAAGAAAATAAATAAATACTTTTTCATAATGATGTTATTTTGAAATGCTATAATGTTTTTTTTTACTTACCCCAACCTTTGCTGCCGCACAAATCCTTTCGTGTGGCAAACCACATCCGGTTATTTATATCCCCACCACGCGATGAAATCGCGCGGCAGCGGGGGTTTATTTATCGCCACAAATTTAATTAAATATTCTTTTATTCCAACAATGTGAAATAAAAAAAACTGAACTTTCTGTTTGAAATAGTTCAGTTTAATTTATGGTGTGAAATTTATAAATAGAGTGGGGTAGAAGA
>CAIYTJ010000636.1 GCA_903929065.1 uncultured Bacteroidales bacterium
CACTTACCAGGGCAAAGAAGAAACTGGTAGTGATTGGCGACAGTGCTACTCTTGGTAATCATCCTTTTTATAAAAACTTCCTTGATTATGCCGATGAAGTAAAAGCATATAAGAGTGCATGGGAGTTTTTGTAAAAAAGTAAAGGACTTAAAATCTTAAACTCGAATAAAATAAAAATTAATAAACTTTGTTATCCAAATCAAATAATTAAATTTGCACCTATGCGATTGAATAAAATCAAAAATCTCTCATTCTGTTTTTTCATATTTATTGTTACTGCAAATGCTCAGGAGCCGGTTGCAGGAAAAGCATGGACGATGGAACAATGCATCGATTATGCGTTAAAGAACAATATATCTGTTAAACAATCTGAATTGAATACGGAGATTTCTCAGGTTAATTTAACTCAGAGTGAAGTGAATCTGCTTCCAAACCTGAATGGTAATTTTTCTCATAGCTATAACTATGGGCGTACAATCGACCGGTTTACAAATGAGTTTGCCACTCAGGAAGTGCTTTCCCAGAACCTTTATTTAAGCAGTACTTTTAATTTATTCAGTGGCTTGCAGAATGTTAATACCATTAAGGAAAACAGATATAATTATCTTGCGAGCAAGTACGATGTTGATAAAATGAAAAATGATATTTCATTGAATATTGCTTCTGCTTATTTGCAGATTTTATACAGCATCGAAGGACTTGACAACGCCAAAAATCAAATGGGCATCACAGCTTCTCAGGTTGACAGAACACAAAAGCTGGTTGATGCAGGTTCGGCTGCAAGAGGTACCTTGCTTGATATACAGGCTCAATTAGCTACTGAAGAACTGAATGTAACAACTGCACAAAACAATCTTGATATAGCTTATTTGACATTAGCACAACTATTGAATATGCCGACTGCAGAGGGTTTTACAATTGTTAAACCTGAAATAGCTATTGCAAATGAAGCATTGCTGACTTCTACACCTGCTCAAATTTATAATACAGCAGTTTCTAATTTACCTGAAGTAAAAAGTGCGGACAATAGAGTCAAGAGTGCAGAAAAGGCTGTGGCTGTTGCCTGGGGAGGGTTGAGTCCGCAATTAAGTTTTAGTGCTTCTTACGGTACAGGATATTCTGGTGCCGATAAACAAATTGTAGGAACACCTGAAATAACTGGTGCTGCTGCTACAGGTGACTATGCTGTAAATGGTGGAATTATATCACCTGTTTATTCACCAACATTTTCAGCACAATACGAAACAGTTTCTTTCGCTGATCAATACAAAAACAATGTGAACAAAACATTTGGATTAAATTTAACGGTGCCTATTTTTAATCGTTTTCAAACAAAAGCTTCCATTGATAAAGCGCGTATTCAAAAACTAAATGCCGATTTGACTGTAGAATCAACCAAATTGCAGGTACAGAAGAATATTCAACAGGCTTATGCTGACGCAAATGCTTCTCTTAAAAAATATACTTCTACACAGAAAGCATTGGAAGCAACTCAGGAATCGTTTAAATATACTGAACAAAAGTTCAATGTTGGGATGGTAAATACTACCGATTACAATACAGCAAAAAATAAATTGATTACTACTCAA
>CAIYTJ010000637.1 GCA_903929065.1 uncultured Bacteroidales bacterium
ACTTACCTTTATAGTTCAATTCAAAACCATTCAGATTTGCAGACTTCATTAACGAAGCAAACATGGTTTTCCGATCATTTTCAAAACAATCTTTATTGAACCAACAGAACAGATTTTGACTGGACTCACCCACGAATTGAAGAATGAAAATTCCATGTTCTGAAAACACTAAATCTTCGAATGCATACGCTATATCCAATCCACAACCATCTTTCATCAGAAACCGAACCATTTCCAAATCATAAAAAGGAACTTTTGGTGCTTTAGTCGATTTCGATTCTCTTTTCTTTGTTGTACTCATAACTATTTGATTAAAATGGTTTTAAATTTCAGCAATTCGTTCTTCTACCAGTTCTTTTATTTCTTTAATGCCATAAGTCATTTTTTCCAAATCTTCATTGCTTGGCGTGCGGTATCCAAAGCCTTCGAGCGAACAGATGGCTTCAAATTTTCCAACTAGTATGGCCGTTTGCTTCATATTATCGGTGAGTTTTGGTTCAAATTCCAACGCTTCTTTGTAAAGTGCTATGGGCATGTGATGTGTTGCATTCCAGTCGTAACGTGCCATAAGTCCTACAAAGTATTTCTCAACAGCAATAACAGCCAGATTATACAGCATATCGTTGTCGAAACGCGATTTATCGCTGTTTATACTGTTCGACAAGGTTTTATAAAACCCGTTTGCATATTGTAAACTCGAAATGGCTAAGTTGCGCATTTCTTCGTCGGGGATGATTGCTTCTGACATAATTAATTTATTTATCGTTTGTAATTCATTGAAAAACTTTTCTTTCTGGAATAGATTTCAGTATAAAGTCCGAAAAGTTCCTCTTTTGAAAGTGAACGTTTCAACGTTTCAGCTTTTTCTTTTATATCTGCTAGTAATTGCTTACAGATATTATCATCCACTGGCAAATGTGCCTGACTTAAATAATGTATTATTATAGCCTTTCCACTGTGTTTGCCAATCAAAAAATCCTCTTCTTTTCGACCTACGCTTTCGGCCTGAATAAGCTGATAGGTGTTTCGGTCTTTCAGCAAACAATTGGTATGAATACCGCTTTCGTGGGTCAATACGGTGCTGCCGGTAATGGGTTTGCTGACACTCTGCGCACGGTTCGATGCCTGTGCCACGTAAGCGCTAAGTTCCGCAAAACTTTCGGTACGAAGCCCGCATTTAATGCCGGCACTCAGTTCCAATGCCATGGCTACTTCTTCCATGGGAGCATTTCCGGCTCGTTCGCCCAGTCCGTTAATGGTTGTACTCAGGCAATTAGCTCCGGCCATATATGCTGCCAGTGTATTAGCTGTAGCCATTCCAAGGTCGTTGTGCGCATGAATTTCCAACGGAAGTTCTGCTTCTATAATTCGAATTGCCGAAACTAATTCAAATGTGGTGATAGGATTCAAAATTCCAACCGTATCCGCCAACCGAACCCGTGAAGCACCAAAAGATTTAGCAGTTTTGACAAACTCTTTCAGAAAGTCAATGTCAGCTCGTGAAGCATCTTGTGCGCCAATAGTTACATAATCGAACATGGGCAATGCAAATTCCAATAATTCAATCAATTGGCTCATTACCCAATTTTTGTCCTTCCCCATTGCTTTCATCAGTATTTCAGAAACGGGAAATGATATATGAACACCATTCGTCTCGGAACGCGAAGCACACAGAATATCGTGTTTATTGGCACGACACCACGACAAAGTTTTGAATTTGAAACCCATACGACACAGATTTCGAATTTCTTCTACTTCAGTTTCGCCCATTGCCGGAGTTCCAATTTCCAGTTCGGGCACACCTGCTCCATCGAGTAACGCGGCTATTCGTAGCTTTTCTGCAAACGAGAAAACAACTCCCGGAGCTTGTTCTCCGTCACGGAGTGTGGTGTCGATGAAATATGGAAAGCCCCCTAAATCCCCCACAGGGGGACTTAAAAGTTTGTTTTGATTATTATAAGTGTTCTTTACCATATTTCTCAAGCATAAAATAAATATCTGACTCTTAAAGTCCCCCTGTGGGGCAGGGCTGTTAAGTTTTCTTGTAAATATTTGTTTTAGATGTTATTAAACATCTGAGTTCTTTGAAATTATTAGCGTAAAATTGTGTACCATACTTA
>CAIYTJ010000638.1 GCA_903929065.1 uncultured Bacteroidales bacterium
AATGGATCTGGTTGAAACCATTTTTCTCTACCTTGAACTCCAATTAACTCACCGACACGTTTGTTACAGCCTGTAACAATTGCAATAAACGAAGCTAACAAAATTAGTTTTTTCATAACAGTATTTTTTTAAGATTAATAATTTACAAAGATATGTATATTTCAAATAACAACTATAAAAATTAGCTATTAATTTATGCTTTCTGTTTTAGGATATGCTATAACTATTAATGCAGGATTTTTAGGAAACCACATCCCCATGAATTTAAAAATACCTTCCCAAAATTCTGTTTTTGTTGGCTGTATTGGTTCGTCCGGTGTGCTACAAATGAAAATAGGTTCGTTATTACCTTCAATTAAATCTATCTTTTCGACAACAACTAATTGGTCGGGGTCAACAATCCACTCGTTATCAACTAATACAAGCTGATTTTTATCAATATGATATGTTACTTCGAGCGTTCGTTTAATTGGTTCTACGTTTTTTGTAAAATTCATTATTTCCTTAATCTTATTCATATTTATTATTTTTAGTTCGGATTACAAAACTTAAACAAACGTTCAAATTCAGCATTTAAACGATAATACTCATCTGATTGAATTTTGCTGTTTGGTTTCCACTCCTTAAGTGATGCATCCATTGCATGAATCCACGCCCTTGTATTGTCTTCGTGTGTTGGTGCTGTCGTATGTACATAGTTTAATATGTCTTTGACTTTGTCGGATTTTAATTTATTCATGTCGATTATTGTATAAATGGGTTACAATAGAAATTAATGTTTCGGTCTTTGAATCTTCTAAACTCTCACATCGACCTTTGAACTGTAAAAATGCTTTTTCAGCATATTGATTATAAGCCGGTGCATCTTTCATGTTACAATACATATTTTCTTTAAGTTCCGAATTGAATAAGGAATCAATTATTTTAATCTCATTATTTTCTGACTCATAAATTACCCAAAAGAAAAAGCTGATTTTATTGTTCTTTGCAAAACTCATTATTTCCTTAATTTTATTCATTTAGATAGTTTTTTAATGCTGTTTCAATATCTTTTGATGTTGGTTTCTCATTCTTGAAGTCAGAGAATATAAGAACTGTATTGTCTGTCGAATGATTATCTTTTTGCTTTGCTGATTGAATTTTCAATTTTCCATTGATAAACTCACAAAACACTAAATAAAATCGTTTCGGTTGAATACCTTTTGCAAAGTTCAGAATGTTATCAATTTTCGGTTTCATTGCTTTGATTTTTAAGTATTATAATTCGTTCTGTAATTTTGTCTATTGCTTCGGCTGGAGCTGTTTGCAATAACTTTTCAAGTTCGGCATATTCAGCTTGTATTTGAGCTTCGATCGAAACACTTTGAAGAGTAGGTATAGAGTATTTTAATAACGCTGTCATTATCTGTAAACGTTCTTTTGGCTCTACTTCCAATAAATCGGCTTCAAATTGTGTTTGGTTACTTTCTAACAAGGTTTTTACCCATTGTTTTAGTTCTGTTGTAACTGTATTTTTACTGCCTACTTTACGCCCTGTTGGGTTGTTCGGCTTCGCTCCTTTATGTAGTCCCATTTTTATAGATTTTTATTGTTAGTAAAATTTTTCATTTCGTATTTATTTTGAATGATTGAAAATGTTTAGATAATTCGTTTCTGAAAATCGTATCTACATTGTCAATATCTGACTGTCTGCAAATAATTTCATCGTGTACAGTCAAAAAAGGTATTGCGTTTTCTGCTAATTTTCGCCAAATTTCACTCATTACCCGAACTTCCAACGTCTGCAATATCCACGCTAAATTTGAATAAGTTTTTTCTTTTCCGTGTGGGTTTCGTGGCTCAATGGTTGACTTGTATTTATTAATCCATTCAATCCAATTTGCACCATCAAATAACTTTGCCATCTCTTCATTTGGTTTGCCAAATAGTATTTGAAAAAACCGCTTTTTAGCTTCGTCACGGCTTGCAAGTTTCGCTGTGGATTGAAGCATTAAATATACATCTGTACCCTCGTCAATTGCACCGGAAAAGCTATTTTCGCCAACTGCCTGTTTTAATATCGTACCCAACAAAGTAGGTTGCATCTGTGCCACATCCAGCGAACACGTTTTTTCATTCCGCAACAATAAAAACGGTCGTAAATCTCTACTCATTCCGCTTATTGGTGTGTGAACACGTCCGGCAAACTCATCAACTGTAAAAAACAATGTCGGAAATTGTGAGCGATGTTTTATAAAGCTATTCCAATACGGTGTTACTTCCACGCCTTCGGGTAATTCAGTTTCACAAACACGCTCCAGCATCCAACTGTGTAAATCTGTCAATGGTTGACCGTGTGGACGTACAAGCGAAATGTCGATACTTTCCACGTCAACAACATTGTATTTATTCACGCCAACGGTTTTAATCTTTGGCATTGCTTCAAGCTGTACCCTCGTAACGTGCCATCTCTTCAATTCAGCATCCGACAAATAAAAAGCGTTACTGAAAATTTCACCCTTCCAACGATTAGTTAGAAATTGTCTTGTATTACAGTATGTTAGAAATGTTTCCATGTTTCATATTTATGTAAGTG
>CAIYTJ010000639.1 GCA_903929065.1 uncultured Bacteroidales bacterium
CCTACTTCTATATGGAAATGCTTTACTTCTATATGGAAATGGCCTTAATTCAATAAGGAAGTAAATTCCTCTTATTTAATTAATTTCTATTTAATCTTCTAATTTTGATAGCTTCGGGTTGTATTTATCTTAATTACAAAACAATAACTCATAAATTTTTCACCAATTAACATGTTTAACGTTTTTCGCTGTTGAATTTTTGCACACTTGTATTATTTTTGCGCAAAATTAATCATAAGAAAATTTAATTAAAGTCAAATCTATAAATTCAAATCAAAAAATGAAAAAACTAATTTTACCACTTTTCGCTTTATTTTTAAGTGCAACTTTGTTTGCTCAAACTGCCGGAACATTGACTTTTAAAGTAACTACTGTAGCTGCCGGGACAGTTTCCGGGAAACATATCCAGGCAATTTGGATTACTAACAGTACTACTAACAGTTCTAGTACATTTGTAAAAACTCTTTTGACAACTACAAGTGGCGATAAAAGCCATTTGAAACTTTTTCTTGCTGCTGCTGGTAGCACGCCTAATGCTGTTGATGCTTCGACCGGTGCAACAACAAGCACATATGGCGCGTTAACATATACATGGAATGGTACAAATACTTCCAGAACAGTAGTTGCTGACGGAAATTATACTGTTTGGGTTGATTTATCAGATGACCCAGATGAAGTTTCTGGTAATTGGACCTTTGCCAAAGGAGCAACTGCAGCTAATATAACCGGGACTTCTACTACAAATCTAACAACTGTTTCATTAGCATGGGTTCCTGCAAATACAGCTATCAACAATGTAGAAATGGAAAAAATGTATTCACTTTATCCAAATCCGGCTGTTTCATCCATTTATGTTTCAGGATTGGATATTGAAACTATCGAAATTTGCACACTTTCTGCTAAAATTTTAATGCATACTAATGAGCAGAAAGTTAATATTTCACAATTACCTAAAGGTGCCTATCTGGCAGTTGTATATACTAAATCAGGTGGTATGGTGGTGAAGAAATTCCAAAAGATTTAGAATCTGAGAATTAATTCATACCACATTTTGCAAACTATAAGAAACAATTTAAAATTATAACTGGCTTTTTTGTTTTCAATTGATGTTTTTTTTTGTTATTTAAAGTATTTACTGAACTACTTTTGAGAAGTTTTGTTACTTTAATAAAGATGATTTCTTAGAACTATTTTTTTACAGAGGTATTGTATTACTCTTGAAGAGTTTTATTATTCATTCCCAAACATATTCCAAGAAATAAATGTTTAAACAAAAAAATACAAGAAAATGAAAAAACTATTTTTACCAATTATCGCATTATTTTTAAGTGCAACATTGTTTGCGCAAACGGCTGGAACACTGACAGTTACGTACAGCACTAAAGCGTTTAGTGTTTCGCAAAATACAACTGTTTATACAATTTATATTACTAATTCTGCAGGAACAACATTAGTAAATACATTGGCTTTCAGGGCTTCGAATAGTAACACGGTACCGACATTGACGCCCTGGAGAACTTTGATTGGAAATTTGAATAGTATTAGTATTACTTCCATACCAAGTTCAGTTCTTTACGTAGGTGCAGTAGATGGAGTCAGCGGAGCAACACTAACAAATACCTGGATTACTGGTCAAAGTGTATATTGGGGACGTACAAATTCAGTAGCATCTGTACTAGATGGAAGCTATAAGGTAAATTTTATAATTGAAGAATATACCGGACAAGGAAATAGTTTGCAAAAAAGCACATATTCCGGCACATTTGTTAAGGGTGCAGCAGCTTCAAATGCAACTATTAGTGCAAGTTTGGATTTTTACAATTTAAGTGCTGCCTGGGTTCCTGCAACCAATACTGCAATTAACAATGTAGAAGCAGATAATTTATATGTACTCTACCCTAATCCGGCTGTTTCGTCAATTTATGTATCAGGGTTAGGCATTGAAGGTATTGATATTTGTACACTTTCTGCTAAAATTATAAAGCATAGTAATATACAGAATATCGATATTTCGGATTTGTCTAAAGGTAATTATTTAGCCATTGTATATACAAAAAATGGAACGGTTGTAAAGAAATTTCAAAAAAAATAAAATCTACGAATGATAACAACTAAGAAATAAGTAAGTTAAACTTCTAGCCAGTTTTACTTACTTATTTTTTTATTTAGAAATTATTTATTTATATTTGCAATTATATATTTCAATGGTTTGTATTAAATAGATGTTTACAGGCAAAGTCTGTGTACAACCAGCGAAAGTTAATGATTTATTAAATCAATACTTAAAATACGCTATTTTTTAAAATGAGAAAAAGAATTATACATGTTCTGATCCTAGGTTTAATTATAACTTTTAGTAGTTGTAACGAAGATAGCATTTTTTACTCTAAAGTAACTACTAACAATGGAATAACCACGGTAAAAGGAATCCATCCTGGTGGTCTCGAAAATGCACTTTTTCTTTGTTTATCTTCAACTAATCATCTTGTAATAAACGATACCATAGATGCCCGTGATTTTAAAACAATGCGCGATTTAATGCCTAATCTTCAGGTATTGGATTTAAGTCAGGCAGTAATTAAATCGTATAATGGTTATGAAGGCTGTGGCGAAAATCGTATTTTCAGATACAGGGCAAATAAACTTCCGGAATTCGCATTTTACAATCCAAGTCTTGCCAAAGGAAAAACAAGCTTACGTACCATCATACTACCTAAATCTATAAAATCTATCGGAGATTTTGCATTCACTAATTGTTTAAACCTGACAGGCACGTTGGAAATACCAGTTTCTGTAACCGATACTATCGGAAGACAAGCATTTTCATATTGTTCTCAATTGACCGGTTTAAAATTATCAGGAGTAAAATATATTGATCAATTTGCATTTAATAGTTGTAGTGGTTTAAGTGGGATCTTAACTATTCCCGATTCTGTACAAATTATTCAATCACGGGCTTTTGCAAATTGTAATCAGTTACAAACTGTACATATTTCATCAACTGTTACAGAGATTGACGAATTTGCATTCAATAGTTGTTCAGGAAACTTTACGGTTGGTGTATCCAACCAAAATTTTTCAGCTCAAAACGGAGTTCTTTTTAACTCTGACAAAACTATTTTAATTCAATGTCCCATAAGTAAAACAGGAATTTACACTGTTCCTGAGTCTGTTGGTTTAATTTTTAAAGGCGCATTTTCAAATTGTACCGGAATTACTTCTATTATAGTTCCTGTAGCGACTTTTATGATTTTGGATGATGCATTCAATGGCTGTGCAAATCTTACAGGGACTTTTAATATTTCTGCAGGAATAACTAATATTGGATTGAATGTTTTTGAAAATTGTCCGAAAATAACTGCTTTTACTGTAGATCCTGCAAATACAGCTTTTTCAGCCAGCGATGGTATATTAATAGATCTTGGACAGCAAATTGTAAAGCGCTGTGTAACTTCAAAAACCGGAAGTGTAGTTTTGGCACCGGAAATAACTTCAATCGATAATTCTGCTTTTAGTAATTGTACACAAATAACTTCTGTTAAATTTTCAGAAAATATATACGGTATTGGTCAACGTTCATTTTATAACTGTAATGCACTTCAAAATATCTATATTTTAGCTACAACCCCTCCTGATATGAGTTCATCTTATCTTGCTTTTGAGGGTGTAAATACAAATTCTTGTATACTTCATGTTCCTACCGGAACCAAATCAGTTTACCAGCAAGCAAATGTATGGAGAGATTTTACAAATATTGTTGAAAACTAACAAAATAGCAATGAAGCGAAAACTCAGTATTTTTATAGCTGTATACTGCCTGATCATTAACATACAGGCTAATGATATACAGAAAAAATCACCTCACGGCGAGAAGTTTAATTATGAATGTATTAAATGCCATACAGTTGATAACTGGAAAAAAATTAAAACCGGTGGATTTAATCATGCTAAATCCAAATTTCCATTATTAGGTCAGCATAAGAGTATAAATTGCAGGAGTTGTCATATTTCGCTTATTTTTGTTGAAGCCAAGAAGAATTGTAATCAATGCCATACAGATGTTCATCAGGGAACTACCGGTAAAGATTGTTTTCGCTGCCATAACAACAAATCATGGATTGTAACCAATACCAGGTCGCTTCACCAGCAAGCTGGATTCCCTTTAAGAGGGTCACATCAAACACTTGATTGCAATCGTTGTCATACAGGCAAATCAATATTGCTTTTCCAAAACATGAAAACAGATTGTTATGACTGCCATAAAGATAAATATTATGCCACCGCAGGGAAACCATTTGATCATAAAATGCTGGGCTTTGATACCGAATGTGTTCGTTGCCACTTAAATACAGGAATGGATTGGAATACCATAGGTAAAGGGTTCGATCACAGCTTCTTCCCTTGATTTGTGCGTCAAAGACTTAACTTTAGTCAACCAAATTGCTGAATCTCAGGGGTACTCCCTTACGATGGGGGGAGTTGCGAAGTCATTGTTTGAGCAAGCCCGGGCA
>CAIYTJ010000640.1 GCA_903929065.1 uncultured Bacteroidales bacterium
AGGATCAGGATCCGACGCTTTATAAAGGTGCTTTGAAATTTGAATTTCCAATCGTAAACAAACCGGCAAATACTTTCAGGAAAGGCCGGTTAATCAGACCATTCTAATGATTCGCGTTGCCAGTCAGCTGACTTTTTGTTCGCCGGAAAAAATCCTCCGACGAACCGTTGTGGAGCGTGATAATCAAAACCGGATCACACAGCTTTTCAGTCTCGACGAAAGTCCGGTTGAGTCGGCTCAAACGTTGTTTTTTGATGGCATTATCTCTGCTGAAATAGTTTCTTTGAAACAAAATATTCCGAGTGATAAGATTCCTGAAATTGTAAAAAGGTATAATTATATTGATATTTCTGGCGATGTCTTTCAGATAAATTTGGTTTCAGAAATGACTTTAATACTCGATTTCGGAACAAATTCAATGGAAGAAATTAATTCAAAACTGGCAAAACTGTCAATTGAACTTTCAAACATTCCGGTTTTTGATTTGATAGCTGCCTGTGTTTATTTTCCGGCGGTTCTGATAGGAAAGGAAGCCGAATTAAGAATAAACAGACAAACAGATTTAGTGCTTTGGGAAAATGTCAACTTGCCGGAAAAGCAATTAACCTTAAAATCGCGTATTCGGATAATTTAAATTCCGTGCTATAACATTCTAAACAAAAAACCGGCGACGACGTTATTAGTTGGAAAGCAATTCAACTTAAAACTTTATCCGGCAAAATTTTAAAACTAAAACCTATTCAAAACGATGTGGCAGATTTTTTTAGGCAGTTTGGTTCTGGGGTTAATTCATCCGCTTTTCCCAAATCATTGGCTTCCGCTGATTGCAATTTCAAAAACTGAAAAATGGTCGACACGTGAATCGGTTTTTGCGACCCTGATAACCGGTTTTTCACATACCTTAAGTACCATTTTTATCGGCATTATTGTTGGTTTTGTCGGTATAAAGCTGACTGAAAATTACAGTTACATTACCCGGGTGGCTGCTCCTTTAATTTTATTAATAATCGGTTTGATATACATATTACTGGATTTCAGAGCAGCTCACCATCACCACCATCATTTTGAATTGCCCGATAAGAAATTAAAGAACAAAAAATCCAAAACTGCTATTATTATCAGCCTGTGTATCGGTATGTTTTTGTCACCATGTATTGAAATTGAAGCCTATTATTTTCAGGCTGCCACCAAAGGTTGGCTGGGAATTTTGATTGTTTCGTTGGTTTATTTGATTGTAACCCTGACTATTATGGTTGCTTTGGTTTATCTCGGTTTGAAAGGAATCAATAAAGTGAAATCAGAGTTTTTCGAACATCATGAAAAACTGATTACCGGTGCAGTTTTGATTTTTCTTGGATTGCTGGCTTACTTTGTAGAATTTTAAATGAAATTTGTATGAATACAATTGATTGGAAATTAGAAAATATGCCTGATTTATCAGGAAAAATAATTGTTGTTACCGGTGGTAATAGTGGACTTGGATTTGAAGCTGAAAAGGCTTTTGCGACAAAAAATGCAAAGGTAATTATGGCTTGCCGATCGGTTGATAAAGGAGAAAAAGCCAAAGAACAAATTCTTGCACAAAATTCCAACGGTTTAATCACGGTTTTGCCACTTGATCTAACTGATTTGAGTTCAATTCATAATTTCGTGCTTCAATTCAAAAAACAGTTTAAACAATTAGATATTTTGTTGAATAATGCCGGTATCATGATGGTACCTTATGGTTTAACCAAAGATGGTTTCGAATTGCAAATGGGAACCAATCATTTAGGACATTTTGCGCTGACTGGATTGTTGCTCGATGTGCTTAAATCGACTCCCACATCAAGAGTTGTAAATGTGAGTAGTATGGCTCATAAAAGCGGGCAAATGGATTTTGAAAATCTGCTTTTTGAAAATGGGAAAGATTATTCTCCTATAAAAGCCTATGGTCGTTCTAAATTATCCAACTTATTATTTACCTACGAGTTACAGCGATTTTTTGAAAAGAATAAAATTGATACTGTAGCAATTGCTGCTCATCCTGGAGTTTCGGATACTAATCTGTTTGTTCACGCAGCACCAAAATGGGCGATGAATCTACTCAGACCTTTGTTTTTGCTAATGATTCAACCGGCTTCGATGGGTGTTTTGCCAGAAATCCGGGCAGCAGTTGATCATAATGCAAAAGGTGGCGAATATTACGGACCAAATGGCAAACGAGAAGTAAAAGGTTTTCCGGTTTTAGTTCAATCCAATGCCGCTTCACACGATAAAGAAAGTGCTCGTAAACTTTGGGAAATTTCCGAAAAACTAACCGGAGTGAATTTTAAATGATAAAACAACTGAAATCCATCTTTCTTCCCGACCAATTTCAGGGCTGGGGAAAAACCAAAAGCTATTTTGAAGGATGGTATTTTAAAGTTGTGACTGCTGACGAAAGCCATGCTTTTGCATTTATTCCCGGCATCGCTATGGATGAAAATGGCAACCAACAGTCTTTTATTCAGGTTCTTGATGGGAAAAAGCGAACTGCCGAGTATCACAAATTTGATGCAACAGAATTTATTCCAAAATCCGGAAAATTTGAAATAAAAATTGCAGGCAATTTCTTCTCCAGTAATGAATTTCAGCTCAATTTATCCTCTGTTCAAGGTCATTTAAGTTTCTCAGAACAAACTCCGTGGCCAAACGAATGGTATTCGCCGGGCATTATGGGACCATATTCATTTGTGCCATTTATGGAATGCTACCACGGCATTTTGAGTATGAATCATCGCATTGATGGACAGTTGACAGTTTTGGGTGAAACCATAGATTTTACAAATGGTCGTGGTTATATTGAAAAAGATTGGGGGCGCTCATTTCCAAGTGCTTATACGTGGATGCAAGCCAATCATTTCAGCAAATCAGGTATTTCCCTGAAAGCTTCGGTGGCCAAAATACCTTGGTTGGGAAGTTCATTTGTTGGGTTTATTGCGGGAGTCTGGCTGAACGACCGGTTAATCCAATTCACCACTTACAATGGCTCAAAACTCGTGAAGTCGTTTATTGATAAGGAAAAGGTGGAATTAATACTGGAAAATAAAAAATACAGACTGGAAATTAAGGCGCATCGTGAAAAATCCACTCAGTTGGCTTCGCCAATTTTAGGATTTATGGATGGACGCATTGAAGAAAGTATGACTTCTGAAATTGAGGTGAAGCTTTTCGATAAGAAAAATAACGTTTTACTATTGAACGATAAAGGCAGAAATGCCGGTCTGGAAGTTGCAGGAAATGTACAAGAAATAGTGGTTATGCCTTAAAATTTGAAATAAATTAGTACTTTTGTGCTTAAATTTTGAGTATAAATATCAGTTTTCAATGATAAATTGTAAATTGTAAATTGTAAATTGAAGATGAGTGTTGTAGAAAAAATTAAAACTTCCAAATAGACTGCTTTTTCATTCGAATTATTGCCTCCGCTTAAGGGAAATGGTATTGAAA
>CAIYTJ010000641.1 GCA_903929065.1 uncultured Bacteroidales bacterium
GCGATTACAAGCTAAGAAAATTCCTATCCATGCCGTTGGGGAGCAGGCACATTATAGCTTGGTAATTCCAACAGTGCAAAAAATAGAAGAATGTATTAAGGATTTCTCAAAACTCGGAATAAAAGTCAATTTCACAGAACTAGACATCACAGCTTTGCCAAATAAAAAGAAAGAAATTACCGCCGAAGTTTCTAAAATTGTTGCTTACGATCCTTTATATGATCCTTACAAAAAAGGGTTGCCAGATTCTGTGCTTCTAAAGTTAGCAGGTAGATACGGAGATATATTCAGGGTTTTTAAAGAAAACAGTTCCACAATTCAACGGGTTACCTTTTGGGGGTTGACTGACGGTAATTCGTGGCTAAATGGATGGCCGATGCCTGGTCGTACAAACTACCCTTTGCTGTTTGATCGCAGTTACCAGCCAAAATTAGCTATCCTAAATGCGATTTTAAAACCTATTAAGTAAGCTATCATTAGCTATTTATTGTTTCATTTCCGTTAACTTTGAAACAACACTCAATTAAATTAATTCTAGTGAAAAAAATCTTCTTTTTGGCTAGCTGGCTTATTGTGTCAAGCTTGCCGGCACAACAAACTGTCAGCTTAAAAGACAGTACAGATAAGATGCAATGGTTTAAAGATGCCAAACTGGGCATTTTTATCCATTACGGTATATATGCAGTTAATGGTGGTGGTACTTCCTGGCCATTCCGCAATGGCCAGATTTCGTATGCTGATTATATGAAACAACTCGATGGGTTTACGACAAAAAATTACCACCCCGAACAATGGGCTAAACTGTTTAAAGAAGCCGGGGCAAAGTATGCTGTAATGACCTCTAAACACCACGATGGGGTGGCTATGTGGGATACACAACTAAGCGATTTGAATGTGGTAAAGAAAACTCCTGCCGGTCGCGATTTAATTGCTCCATACGCAAAAGCACTGCGCATCGAAGGGTTGAAAGTAGGGATTTATTTCTCTCTGCTGGATTGGTCGCACCCCGATTATGCTACCTTATTCAAGAAAAACAAAGACAAAATCGTAAATCTTTATGATTCACCTGCTTCCGGTGTTGAAGATGAAACTCGCTGGCAAAAATTCCTGACCTTCAGAGATGGGCAACTGAAGGAATTGGCAGATTTGGTGAATCCTGACTTATGGTGGTTCGATGGAGACTGGACACGGACAAAAGAGCAATGGAAAATGAAAGAGTTGCGTCAGGATTTATTGTCATGGAATTCAAAAACGATTCTAAACGACCGACTGCAGGGTTACGGCGATTACCAAACGCCCGAACAAGGAGTTCCGATTGTTGGCCCAACAGAGCCCTGGGAGCTGTGTATGACTATCAATGATTCCTGGTCGTACGGTAAGAATGACAACAATACCAAGTCCTTGAATTACATTATCAATATTTTTACCGACTGCATCAGTCAGGGCGGAAATCTCTTGTTGGATGTTGGCCCTACGGAAGATGGAAGCATCACTCCAATTCAAACAGAGCGTTTAAAAGGTTTGGGACGCTGGACCAGTAAACATGCCGAAGCCATTTATGGAACAACCCGTGGTTTGCCTTTTGGCCATTTTTTCGGGCCTACTACCCTTTCGAAGGACAGAAAAACCATTTACTGTTTTATCCTCAATACGCCTAAAGATGATATTACGCTTAAGGGAATTAAGAATAATATTACTCAGATAAGGCTTCTTGGAACAAACGAAAAATTGATTTCAAAGCGAATCGGAGGAAATGTTACCAGTGTTCCTGGCATTCTTCGAATCACATTACCAGCCGAAAAAATGGACTTGAACGCCAGCGTTATTGCTATAGAGTTGGATTCGCCGCTGAAGTTATACCGTGCTAAAGTGGGAGCTATTGAGGAGAACTAAAAGATTTTAGAGCATAGAACCAAGAGTAAAGACACGAAACACGATTTCTATATATTTAAATGAAAATAGTCGAAATAACCTTTTACAATAATAGAACCCATGAAATACAATATCCTTATAGCATGCCTTTTTCTTTATGCAACGGGCTTAATAGCTCAGACAAAACTTGCTTCAGAACAGTTAATAAAACGGGTTATTCCCAAAGAATCGTCACAGTTTAAGGTTGAAATAATCCCTTCGCATGATTCAATGGATGTTTTTGAAATTGAATCCAAAGGCGAAAAAATCATTTTACGCGGTAATACCGGGGTATCTGTGGCATCGGCCCTTCATCATTATCTGAAATACTTTTGCCATGCGCAACTATCGTGGAACGGCGACAATATAAATTTACCTGCTGAGTTGCCAACCGTGAAAACGAAAATCAGAGTCGAATCGCCATTTAAACAGCGTGTTTACCTCAATTATTGTACCTTCAGTTACTCCATGCCGTGGTGGGATTGGTCCCGTTGGCAAAGAGAAATAGACTGGATGGCCATGCATGGTATCAACATGCCGCTAGCTGTTGTTGGTCAAGAATCTGTTTGGCAAAATACGCTTCGAAAATACAAGATGACGGATGATGAGATTCGTACTTTTCTTGTTGGGCCTGCTTTTCAAGCTTGGCAGTGGATGACTAACATCGAAACGTATGGAGGGCCGCTGCCTCAAAATTGGATTAACTCACATTTGGTATTGGGAAAACAAATCCTTCAGCGTGAACGCGAATTGGGTATGACCCCTATTCTTCAAAGTTTTACAGGTTATGTGCCTGTATTACTGAAAAGCAAATTTCCCGAGGCTAAAATTACCATGAAAAACAGATGGTGTAAACAATTTGATGCTACCGTTCAGTTGGATCCTCTCGATCCACTCTTTCAGAAAATGGGAAAGACTTTTTTGGAGGAACAGGAAAAGCTATTTGGAACCAATCATATTTATGCTGCTGATCCTTTTCACGAAGGTACGCCTCCTAGTACAGAAAAATCCTACCTGCAAGCCGTGGGCAAAATTATCCTCAGTGTGGCTCAGTCACAGGATGAAAAAGCCATTATTGCGATGCAAACCTGGTCTCTGCGGGCTGATATTGCCCTGACATTTCCCAAAGACAGACTCCTTTTGCTGGATCTCATGGGAGGAAAAGCCAAGAAGTTCAGTAATTTCTGGGGTTATCCTTATGTGGCGGGCGTGTTGCACAACTATGGGGGAAGGGTGTATATGGGTGGCCGTCTTTTGCACTATGCAAACAATGTTTTTAATTTGAAAACAGATAGTGCAGGAGCTCATCTCACTGGTATTGGTATTTTCCCTGAAGCAATTGACCAAAATCCGGTGGTATATGATTTAGCTACTGAGATTGGCTGGATGAATCAGCGTCCAGAATTACGCAACTGGGTGCTTCAATATGCTGAATCTCGCTATGGAAAATGTCCAGCATCCATTGAGAAAGGTTGGGATATCCTACTCAATACGGTTTATAACAAGCAATCAGGACTTTGTCCAAGCATCGAAAGTTTTATCTGTTCAAGACCGGCATTGGCAGTGAAACTAGCTGCCCCAAATGGCGATACTGCCCGACCTTATAATACCTTAGAACTTTGGAAAGCGGCCGATGCATTTTTAGAAGCATCCGATGAATTGAAAAACAGCGATACCTATCGGTTCGATTTAGTGGATGTAACCCGACAATGCTTATCCGATTTGTCTAATTTGCTTCAACGAGATATGGCAAAGGCTTATAACGAAAATAATAAGGAGCGATTTGAAACGACCAGTACCCGCTTTTTGGATATGATGGACGATTTTGACAGACTGTTGAATACCCGTTCCACTTTTATGTTGGGTAAATGGATCAGCGAGTCTCGTTCATGGGGTAAGACTACTGAGGAGAAAGATCTTTACGAATGGAATGCTCGCACCCAAATTACGGTATGGGGACCGCGACATCCCGACGCGTTATTGTTTGACTACTCCAACCGTCAATGGGCAGGATTGGTGAAAGGGTATTACAAACCCCGTTGGGAGAAATTCATTAATTTCCTAAAATCGCAGCCGCAAGGCGAAGGCAGATACAGTGAGGAAGGTATTACCAAAAAATCCTATTCCAGACCGGCTATTGATGCCAATGAATTTTACAAGAGCCTTTCTGACTGGGAGTACCAATGGGCGCACAAAAAAGAAAGCTATTCAGCAAAACCATATGGAGATGAGATTGCTATTTCGAAAGAGTTGTACCAGAAATGGCTTCCGGTGATGACTGAATTTGCAACCATCGCAAAAAATGTGAAGGCAACGGATGAAAATGGAGCTGCAGATATCTCCGGTTCTAAAGAGAAGAAATGATAAATAATTTAAAGCCATTATGTCTAATATTAAATCCGTGTACTTTTTATTTGCTGTCTTATGTTGTTTAAACAGCTTTTCGCAGAAGCAATCCAATATTTATATTGAGGATTCTATACCCCATACAATGGTTAATCCTTCGATGGATAATCCGAACAAAGAATGGAGTTATTCGCCAAAATCAACGATTGTAATCGGCGTACCTTTTGTGCCTGCACCTGTGCAGGTTCTTTATGATGCATCTGTCTATACAGGAAATGCTGAGTTGTGCTTTTTCTATGGCGATGGAATGAAAAAGATTATTGCACATCAACGGAATTTTTATAATGGATGGATTCCGATTGTGCAATACGATTGGGTAGAAAATGGATTGCATTATTATATAGAAATGTTCAGCACTTCCTTGAATGAACTGGGGAATGCCGAAAATACCTTGCAATTGGCAAAATTTAAAGTAATCAATGAATCAAAGGAAATAAAAAAACCGGCACTTTATTCCGCTTGCAGAGGAAGTGGCGAAGATCACCGAAAAGGGAAAACAGTAATAAAACCTGAAACTGTTTTCAAAATGGATAAGGTTGCTTTATACAGGGATGGCAAATTAGTATATACATTTCCCGATAGTGGTGAAAAGTATTCAGTAAATGGAAAAGTATATTCGGATGAATTTTCGGCAAAAGAGTTGAATATCACTACTACAACAAAAACCGGAATCGTAAAATACTCCAAAAATCTTTCGCCAAAGGATAGTTTAGTAATCGTAACTAGCATGCCTCGTGTGCCTGTTGAAACGACTAATACACAAGCATTGAGTGTAATACGAAATATAAACTACAACAAAGAAAAGCAAAAAACAATTAAGTTTTGGACAGCCTTAATCAGCAATAAAGTTGAATTTAAAATTCCTGAAAAACGTGTAAATGATTCCTATAAAGCCGGATTGGTAAATTTAATACTAGCCACCAGAAATAAAAAAGAGGAAGGTTTAAAGCGGCAGGGAAGTGGTTTGCCTTATGACGGATTGTTTTTGAATGATTTTGTGGATATGCGCTATATCTATGATTTCGCTCGCTTAACTGAAATTGTCGAACCGAATTTTAAATGGCTGATGAATCAACAAACCGATAAAGGGATGTTTGTGGATAAAAGTTTAAGTCATGGACAAGAAATCCTTGCTTCTCATGGTCAGGCCTTGTTTACCCTGTCGCACCATTTTGTGATGACGCAGGATAAGCAATATGCTGCAACCGTTTTCCCTTATGTGAGTAAAGCCATTGACTGGATGAAAGAAGAATGTAAGAAAGACAACTATGGTTTGCTGCCTCCTTCTATTCCGTATGATAATGAAATGATTAAAGGACATTATACCTGCCACAATTTATGGGGGCTGTTGGCTGTGAGAGCCTCTATCAGACTTGCAAGGGCAATAGGTAAAAATGATGAAGTGAAGGCGTGGACAGAATTTCACGATGTTTACGAGAAAGCCGTATTGAAAGCCATTTCATTAAGCGTAACCCACGACTATTATGTGCCGACGGGTTTATATAGTTTTGCCAGTGGAGTAGATTCACGTAAAGGATTCAATGAATTCAGAACCAATCAGGATTGGGAAAATAATTTGTTAGCTTATCCAACTGAAGTTTTAGCGGTAGGTGATGAGCGGATTGAAGGAACCGTTGATTATATCCGGAAAAACAAATACAGGGAAGGGGTGATGACTTATCGAAATGGAGAGCATCTACATCAATATATCACTTGCAATCAGGCAACTCAATATCTGACAATTAATAAGCAGGAGCAGGCACTGACTGATCTTTATCATATTTTGCTTCATAATGGTTCTTGCCACGAAGGTTTTGAAAATATGGTTCAGCCCTGGGACGACAGAGATCCTTGGCCTTGTCCGGCTCCCCATGCCTGGGCAGCAGCAAAGATTTCTTTGTTGATTCGGAATTGTATGGTGCGCGAATATGGCGGCAAAGCAGGTTTAAATGAAAATGAAAGAGATCTTTATTTGTATTCTTTAATTTCGCCGGAATGGAGCAAAGCAGGACAAAAGCTTGAAATTGTAAATGCTCCGACTGAATTCGGTGCTGTTTCATCGACCTGTTGTTTTACAGCGGGTGGTGCTGAAATTAAGGTTAAATCATCCTTTCATCATCAACCACGCTCGGTCATTTTCACTATTCCTTATTCTGTTGATTTAATTTCCTATAAATCTGATGCTTCAAAATCCGAACTTGTCAATGGTACGATCATTTGCTCTTCCGATGTTTCCAATATCAAAATGATTTGGAAAGAAAAACCGGGTATTTTCAAAAATACGTATCAGAATATTTTGCAAACGTATCGGTCAGAAAGAGGTATTGCATGGGAAAAAGAAAGCGTGAAAGGGAAAGAACGTTCTCGAAGTGATGCCAAGAATAATTCAGGGATTTTGATGATGACACCCCATGCAGTTCCGTTTTTATTAGAAGATGAAATTAATTATCCTGCTGAAAATTTGAGTTTTGATTTGGTATTGAAGGCATTTCAGAAGGAATACAAACGCAGATTTGACAAATACAGCAGCAAAACAAAAATAGTGCAGTTCTAAAACCTATAAATTATAAAACGATGCGACTTATTATTCAACAAAATACGACTGGAATATCGGAATGGGTAGCCAATTATGTTGCTGTCAAAATAAATAAATATGCACCTACGGCCGATCGCCCTTTTGTATTGGGATTACCTACGGGATCTACCCCTCTGGGAACGTATAAAAAGCTGATTGAACTTTACAAATCGGGCGTGGTTTCGTTTAAGAATGTTGTCACTTTCAACATGGATGAATATGTGAGGCTACCAAAAAATCATCCTCAAAGTTACTATAGCTTTATGTGGGATAATTTCTTTGCCCACATTGATATTTTGCCAGAGAACGCCAATCTGCTGGATGGAAATGCTGCTGATTTAGATGCGGAATGTAAGAATTACGAAGATAAGATCAAATCTTACGGGGGTATTCAGCTTTTTTTAGGAGGAATAGGAGCTGATGGGCATATTGCATTCAACGAACCGGGTTCATCCTTGCAATCTCGTACGAGAATCAAGACGCTTACCAATGATACATTAATTGCTAATTCACGATTTTTTGATAATGATGTGAATCAGGTGCCCACAAAGGCGCTTACAGTTGGTGTCGGTACAGTCATGGATGCTGCTGAGGTATTGATTATGGTCAACGGTCACTCTAAAGCCAGGGCTTTGTATCAGGCAGTGGAAGGTTCTGTAAACCATTTGTGGACTATTAGTGCTTTGCAATTGCACCGAAATGGAATCATAGTTTGTGACGAACCTGCAACTGAGGACCTAAAGGTTGGGACTTATAGGTACTTCAAGGAGATTGAAAACATGAAACATTCCAATTCATAATTACTCAAATTTTCAAGAGAACAAAATTATGGAATTCGATTTAAGTTCAAAAATAGCATTAGAACGTACTCCCGAACGTTACTACCGAAAAACGGATATGATAGAAAGTCTACGTCAAACCCGATATGAAAAATTGGGAACCAATATTTACAAAGATTCTGATGAGGGATCAAAAGACATTGCCCGAAAAGTGGCAACACTAATCAGGGAGAAAGAGAAAATGTGTGAACAGTGTGTGTTGGGTTTGTCCGGAGGTTTTTCTCCATTGGGTGTTTATGACGAATTGGTCCGATTGCATAAGGACGAAGGACTTAGCTTTGCAGATGTTGTTGTATTCAATGTTTCGGAGTTTTTTTCGATAAGTAAAATTGAGGGGCATTCTAATGCTCAATTAATTCGCACTCATTTATTAGAGAAAGTGGACTTTCGCAAAGAGAATTTTTATACTCCCGATACCAACATCAATCGTTCCAATGTACAAGAATTTTGTCGTCATTATGAAGAGTTGATAGAACAACATGATGGATTAGATCTGGTAATGGTTAGTGTTGGATTGGTTGGAAACATTGCCTACAATGAACCCGGTTCTCAGGTGAGTACTTTGACTCGTTTGATGTTGCTCGACAATGAGTCTCGACGAGATTTGAAACGATATTATAGTTCAATAGCAGAAGTGCCTACCAGTGCAATAACCATGGGTATTGCCACTTTATTAAATGCAAGACAGGTGATTTTAGTGTCATGGGGCGAATTAAAATCGGGTATCTTAAAAGAAGTGATTGAAGGAAAAGTGGATGATAATGTGCCTGCTTCTTTTCTTCAATTACACAAAAATGCACTGGCCGCTATTGACCTGAATGCAGCCCAACAGTTGAGCCGCATTAGTCACCCCTGGTTGGTGGGTTCGTGTGAATGGACAGATAAATTGATTCGTCGTGCCATCGTTTGGCTTTGTGCTGAAACACAAAAGCCAATCTTGAAACTAACAAATAAAGACTATAACCATCATGGTCTTAATGAGCTTTTGGCGCTTTACGGATCGGCTTATAATGTAAATATTAAAATATTCAATGACTTACAACACACCATTACCGGATGGCCGGGTGGAAAGCCTGACACAGATGATACCAACAGACCTGAGCGAGCAAATCCATATCCGAAGCGGGTTGTTGTTTTTAGTCCACATCCCGACGATGATGTAATTTCAATGGGTGGAACATTACAACGTTTGGTTGATCAAAAGCATGATGTGCATGTTGCTTATCAAACTTCGGGAAACATTGCAGTAGGTGATGATGAGGTGATTCGGTATGTCTCTTTAATGCTAAACGTTTTGGAACAATTCGATAGCACAAACGATTCATTGAAAACCCTGTACGCTTCGACCCTGCATTTTCTGAAAAATGAAAAACAACCCGGTGATCAGGATACTGAACAGGTGTTGTTTGTGAAAGGACAAATCAGACGTGAAGAAGCAAGAGCAACCTGTCGTTTCGTAGGTGTAAAACCGGGAAATATACATTTTCTGGATATGCCTTTTTACGAAACGGGGAAGGTTCAAAAAGGAAGGCTGAAAGAAAAGGATATAGATATTATTATGCGTTTGCTTGAAAGTGTTGAGCCTCATCAGATTTTTGTAGCCGGCGATTTGGCTGATCCCCATGGGACACACAAAGTCTGTCTGGATGGTGCTTTGGCAGCTATCTATGAGTTAAAGAGAGAACAATGGATGAAAGAATGTCGGATTTGGATGTACCGTGGAGCCTGGGCGGAGTGGGAAATAGACCACATCGAGATGGCGGTTCCTATCAGCCCGGAACAATTGCGCAAAAAACGTCATTCCATCCTCAAACACCAGTCGCAGATGGAAAGTGCCCCTTTTATGGGCAATGATGACCGGCTTTTCTGGCAACGTGCTGAGGATCGTAATCAAACGACAGCAACACTTTACAATAGTTTAGGTTTAGCTTGTTATGAAGCCATTGAAGCATTTGTGGAGTTTAAAATACAGGATGTGTTTTTGGCAAAATAGAAACTAAAATGTAAAATGTCAATAATCAAAATTAATATGAAGACCTTAGTGCCAACTACCCATTTAAACATAGCCTTACTCGGCTTAACCGCTATTCCAGCATTGGCGCAAAATAAACCCAATATTGTGTTTATACTTACTGACGACCAACGCCTGCAGGGAACCATTCATGGCTTGGGTGGCAATGAGGTCATCACGCCAAATATAGATAAACTGGTAAAAGACGGCGTATCGTTTACTAATGCCTACATTATGGGCGGAAGTCATCAAGCCGTGAGTATGCCCAGCCGAAACATGCTGATAACCGGTAGAAACCTGTTCTCGATGGGTGACAAAGAGGGGCGTAAAATAGACGATAACCAGGCCACCATCGGCGAAACGTTGGGAAAAGCCGGTTATTCGACTTACGGCATTGGTAAATGGCACAATAATATCTCTGCTTTTAACCGTACTTTCCAGAATGGCGACGAGATATTTTTTGGTGGAATGAGTCCCGACCCCTATCATTCAGGACTGTTTCATTATCAAAAAAATGCAGCTTACAGCGAATTCTTGCCGAATGCAGAAGGTTTGGCAACTAAAGAAAGGGGCGACCATTCTTATCCCGGTAAACACCATACTGAAATTTTTGGAGAAGCTGCGGTGAAGTTTATCAATAACTACAAAGAGAAGAAACCCTTCTTTTTGTATGTCGCTTTTAAATCGCCTCATGATCCACGTATTATGCCCGAAAAATACAAAGCGATGTATGATACGGCGAAGATTGCCGTGCCGGTTAACTTTCTGGAAAGTCATCCTTTTGATAATGGGGAATTGAATGTACGTGATGAAAAACTTATCGCCAATCCCCGTACGCGAAGTGCCATAAAAATAGAGATTCGGAATTATTATGCCATGATGACTCATCTCGATGAGCAAATTGGAAATATCATCAATGCTTTGAAAGAGAAAGGTTTGTATGAAAATACCATTATTGTATTTACGGGCGATAATGGGCTGGCGCTTGGTCAACATGGTTTGTTGGGAAAACAAAACCTCTACGAGCCCAGTATCAAAGTGCCTTTGATTTTTGTGGGAAAAGGCTTGCCTAAAGGAACAATAAACACCGATAATGCCTACCTGTTCGATATCTTCCCAACGCTGTGTAATTTTGTTGGAACTCCAATTCCATCAACGGTTCAAGGCATTCCGCTACTAGAAAAGAAGACTGCGAAAAGAGAAGTCATGTATTTTTCTTATCGCGACTATCAAAGGGCTGTGCACAAAGGTGACTGGAAATTAATTGAGTATCAAACCGCAAAAGGTCTTCGAAATACCCAACTTTTTAATCTGAAAAATGACCCGAATGAGATGATTAACCTTGCTGAAAATCATAAGTTTAGCAAACAATTGACTGTGATGCGTTCAGAATTGGAGATGCAAAGGGTAATATTCAACGACCCATTTAAAATCAATCAATAAGCACTATTGACAAAATAAAAAATGTTAAATACAATGAAGAAAACACAGCTTATTTTATGTTTCTATTTGGTTTGCTTAGGATCTTTACAAGCAGCCGTAGTACAAGTACTACACCCCTTAAACGGTTGGTCGCTGGAGGATGTAGGTGTAAGTTTTAAATGGTACACCCAACCGGGCGTACTTAATTACAGACTGCAAGTAGCAAAAGACATTAATTTTACTACTTTAGTAATTGACACCCTGACTGACAGTCCCAACAGAATCACAGATAATATGCTGACGGCAACAACCATGGCACCGTTTGCTACCTATATGCAATGGTCGTTTTTTTCAATGACTCGTTTAGTGTCGGGTAACTATTATTGGCGAATTAGGACTGGAGATACCGTAAATACGGATTGGTCTGTAGTTAACCAATTTAGTGTAGTCAGTAATTCAGCATTGATGCCTGTCGTGCAACCCATCAGCCAGACTAATCCATTGTTTACGCTGGATATGTATGCAATCGAGAGATTGGATTTCGGACCAAGACTTACGCTTTGGCCCAAATATTGGAGTTATATTCCTTCTGACATACAACCCTACGTGGCATTCAATGTTGCCGGAATGGAAGGTTGGGGTAATATTGTAGGACAGCCTGATTTCATAGAATTAATCCGTAAGCTGGACTCGATAGGGATTACTATGACTCTCGAGACTGGCGGACCGGGTAGACCTAGCTCTACCATGACAGATTTAGCAACCATTGAATACTGCTTTCAGCATTTTCCCCATGTAAGAGGCGTTGTAGCGGGTGAAACCTTCTGGAATTCAGGCACAGAAGCAACTATTGAGGCGGAGTATTATAATCGATGTATTATGCTCTGTGGAAAATATGGAAAGGTTTTTATCGAAGGAGTTTTCAACGATTTCCAAAATTGGAATGGGGATGATTTGTTGGGGGTTCAAAAATCAGGAAGGCCGGCAACCAACAGAATGAATGCCGCCTTTATAAATAAGTATAAATCAAATTATATTCCCTGCAATAAGGATAATACACAATACTCCCAGGAAGAAGAAATTGCACTTATGAGCGGTGCTAAAATTTCAGGGCTGGTAGATAATATCGGAAGCTGGCACGAGAACTATTGGTGGGGTAAAGTTGGCTTTGACACCATTTTCCAGGCAGCTACTCAGAATACGAATGCGGGTAACGGGGGATATATGCCTCAACTATTTTTGAACCAGACTTTCATAACAGGCTTGCAATCCGGGGCTTCAGTCTTTGTGTTTGGTGGTGAAATTTCCTGTGTTTCACCTAATACATATAATGCTACAACGGATATGATGAGTGGTTCATCAAATTATACAGCCGTTTTCGACCGGCATGGTGCGAAATCAAGTGTGCTGGATAAGTATTTTATTCCCTTTGTCAGGTATGTGGTTACGAATAACATGGTACTGTCAAAAACCGATCTTCTCAGTAATATTAAAATTAAAGTTGCAGTGGATCAAACCAGTGCCGGAATTAGCAGAGGTTCAACCTTAGACGATGGCATATTTGCTCAACTGTTCAAATCGACTTATACCATCCCTAATTGGCTTTCGAATGTTCAGAGCAGGTTATTATTTGCACTAAAACCGGTTTCCGGAACTACCGGAAGAATTGTAAAATTACAACGTACCGGAACAAGTATTGGATTAAATGTAGCCGAAGTGAAAGTATACAGTAATGGAGTAAATATAGCCACTTCAGGAACTGCCACCCAATCAACAACGCTTAGCACAACCACCGCTGCCATAAAAGCCATTGATGGGAATACGAATGGTGTGTTGACAAACAATTCGGTAGCTTGTACGCTGGCCACTGATACAAATCCCTGGTGGCAGGTGGATCTAGGGACTGATAAGAAAATTGATTCCGTTGTCGTTTATAGTGTCATGGATCGAAATCAGCCGGATCTCTCTGATATTCAAGATGTAAATGTGAGTATGACAAATAATTCCGGGCAATCGGTTTACACTTCCGGCAATTATGTATCTACGCTCGGCCCAAATCCTTATCAGATATTTCCCAAAAATGGGAAATACAATGCCATTGCTGTATTGCCCAACGGAAGCAGTGTGGCAGGTGTACCAGGTATAACTACGGTCAGTATTGCCAATCTGCAAACCGACGCAGCCGTAAAAGCGGTGTATGATGCTAATTATTCTTCATTTTATACAGGCGATGCTTCCGTGTTCCGAAATACAAACAAGTATTTTATTCAAAACTCGTTGGAGAATGAGAACAGGGCACAAACTTTTTCAATTCCGTTCAGCAACGGTAGTATCACCAACATTAGCGGAACAATGGTACCACATTCATACATTATTTCAAGTATAAGTACTGATGGTAATAGCTATTCTTTTCAGGCCTGTACCAATACAACCGGTCCGTATACCGACGACAGAACTACAAATCTGGTCATTTCACTGACACAAATGCCAACTGTTACGGTAAGTCCTGCTTCAGCACTTGTAACAAACACCTGGAATGCAACAGCAAAAACACTTAGTTTGAAAATAAACCATGTTTTGGGTGCTGCAAATGTAGTAGTATCAACGTCAATTACAACAACCAATGATGTTGTGAATCATTCTAATGCATCTGTATATGGAATTAAAAGAGCAATTCATGTGAATGCCCCCATAGGATCATTCGTTTTGGTTTTCTCCATTTCCGGTCAGTTGTTGAAGACTGTTATTACCAATTCAGATCAAATTAATATTCCTATTTCAAGAGGAATATATGTGGTGTCAGTAGCAGGTGTGCGACAAAAAGTGGTTGTAGACTAATGGTTTAGAAGAATCATTTTTTTATTTAAACCAGAAATCAAAGTTATAAAACCGAAAATCAAATACCAATTAATACTATTGCATATATCTTTGTTTCGTTAATTGAGGAAATATCATTAAAAATCAAATATCTAATATCAAATTATTATGAAATCAAAAAACTTTACTTCTTTTTTCAGTCGCCAGTTTTTACAAGCGGTTGTGTTATCAACTATTTTTAGCTGTTTTACTTTATCTGCTAATAGTGCAACTGCTACAATTACAGGAGCCGCAGGTGTTACATGGACAGGAGCCGCAGGTGATGGATTGTGGTCAACTGCAGGAAACTGGTCTTCAAATGCAGTTCCTGTTGCGACTGACTCGGTATTTATTACGAGTCCAAATGCTGTCACCATCTCTACTGCTGTTGGCACAATCGATAAGCTGACAGTTCAAGGATCCTTAACCATTACTTCTTCAGGTTCTTTGACTATTACGCAAGCAGTAAAATCAACAGCTATTCTTGAAATTGGAGGGGGCGTTGTCACCAATGCCGGTTCATTAAGTCTGACTCAAACTGCTGCTTTTAGTAATCCCGGTTTAAATTTTGTGAACGGAACAGCTGCCAATGGTACATTGACCAATACAGGGACTTTGTCTATAAATACCGGATTTACCGGATCAACCGGTGCGTGCGTCAATTTCAACCAGACTACCGGTGGAACAGCCGATTTTGAAATGGGTAGCAGCGGGGTGACTTTGACTCAGGCTTCTGGAAAAAATGTATTTAATATGAATGCAGGTGCTGCTCAAATCGGCGGTACATTAACTCTTGGAAGTATAAGTTCATATCCAAACTTTAAATTGATTAATGTGGCTGCGGGTTCTTTGACACTGCTGAATACAGCAAACATTACTGCTTATGTTACAGTTACTACCTCCAATATAGCTTTAGGTGGTTCAACTGCAAACCAAACTACTACATTAACCAACAATGGATCTTTGAACATACATTTGGCAGCGAGTGGAAATACAAATAATGTAATTTTGATAAATCCAACGGTAGCAAACGCAACTGCCATACTTTCAAATTCAGGAACTATAACTATTGATGGGACAAACTCTACAGGAAGTGTGGGATCTATAGGTTTTAACGGATTTGATGCTACTTCAAACTCAACATTAAATAATACAGGTACAATTACAGATACTCATAGTGGTACAACAGCATCTATTTATTGTTTTTCGTCAACAACAATAAAAATATATACGATTAATAATTCGGGAATAATGTCATTTCCAACGGGTATGACACTAGGTTGTTCAACAACAATAAATAATAACAATGGTGGTATTGTGAATATGAGGGCTTCAATGACTGGAGCAACAGGAACAGGGGCTCCAGGATCAATTATTAATAACAATGTCGGAGGTTTATTTAACTTTGATGTAGCCACACTTACTACAACAGTTACCAATACATTGTCATTCAAAAATTATGGAAAAATAATTGGTAGAGGAGCATTCTTAACTGGTACTTTCGTTCCACAATCAGGTGGAATCATAGCTCCGGGAAATACGAATAATACAACGGGAACAGCCGGTACGAATGCTGGCGTTATGGTACCTACCGGTCAGTTTACCCTGAATGGAACACCAATGGATTTTAGTAATAATACCTTTGTGATAAAAGTAAATGGTACAACAGCCGGAACTTCGTATGATCAAGTCCTGAATGGTACAGCTTCAGCAGCTTTAAATTTGACTGGCGCCGTATTTAATATCACTGTTGGAGGAGGTTACAGTCCGGTAACTAATGATGTAGTTAAACCTTTTTCAGCTGCAAGTACAGCTACAATTAGTGGAACTTTAGGAAGTTCAACTGTCCCTGCAAATTGGACGTTAACCACCGGGGCTTCTGCTATAAGTGCCACTTATAGCGTGTCAACTGGAGTAGAAAACCTGAAATCTTCGTCGCTTATTTCATTTGTTGATGGTAACATCCAATTTACAGCAAACGGAAATCAGCCAGTTGAGATATTTAATGCTGTAGGACAAAGGCTAGTTAGCAAATTATCTGTCAATGGATTGAACTCCATCCAATTATCTACTCGCGGCTTAGTAATTGTAAAAGTTGGGAATTTTTCTCAAAAAATAGTTTTATAACTGATAGTTTGTTTAGATTGATTTACAGAAAGCTGTAAAATAGGTTGTGTATGTTGAAAAGTGTCCTGTCATTGTTATTGTCAGGACACTTTTGATAAATACACTATTTAAGCACACTCATACTTATTATTCATAGCAATTACTATAATGTTGACCCTTTAAATGCTGTTACAAATTATAAATCATGAAACATCATATACATTTTAATATTTCTATTTTACTTTTTTGTTCTGTAGTTTCAACTTTTGGGGCAACCATTACATGGAATGGTAGTGGAAGTGACCAAAAATGGAATACTGCCGCAAACTGGATAGGTGGCGTAATTCCCGGAACTTCCGACGATGCCATTGTTCCTGCAGGTAGCACCGTAGTTGTTGACACAACACCTTCTTCCGCTGTAAACTCACTATTCGTACAGGGAACTCTAAACGTTAATTCTTTAGTAAGCTTATCTGTTACACAAATTACTTCTTCCACAGTTTATGTTCTTCAAATTGGTGGTGGTACACTAAATAACAACGGGGTTATTAACATTACCGGAATGGCAGGTGCTAACCCCGGTTTAAGTTTTGTAAATGGAACAGCTGCCGATGGCACATTCACGAATGCCGGTACTTTGACAGTTAATACTTCTGCCGGAACCGGCGCCTGCGTCAATTTCAATCAAACAACAGGCGGAACAGCCATTTTCAATATGGGTAGCAGTGGTGTAACTCTTACGCAAGCATCTGCAAAAACGGTATTTAACATGGTGGCAGGTACTGCTCAAATCGGGGGTGCTTTGACTCTTGGGAGTAGTTCATCGTATGTAAATTGTAAATTTATGGCTATGGCTGCCGGCAATTTGACTTTGCTCCCATCGGCCGATATCAATGCCTGGGTTACATTCACTAGTTCCAATATTTCTCTTTCTGCAGCGGCAGGCACTGCAACGTTATTAACCAACAGTGGAACGTTGGCCATCCATCTACCATCAACCGGAGCTAGCGCAAGTGTCTTTCAGTTATCACCATCGGCAGGAGCCGTATCTACAACATTTACTAATACTGGTACTATAACTATTGATGGTGCATACGCTGCTCCTGGTTCCGGGGGTGGGTCATTCGCTTTTCAGGGGGGTGATGCAATTACAGCAATGATACTAAATAACACAGGTACCATTACAGATACCCATACAGGTACAGCAGCATCTATTTATTCTTTTAGTTCAACAACTGCAAATAGAATACATACAATTAATAATTCAGGGACAATGTCATTATCAACAGGGATGACATTAGGTTCGGTGGCAACAATCAATAATAACAGTGGGAGTGTTTTGAACGTAAAAGCTGCTATAACCGGAAATACTTTTGGGGGACTTAGTTCAACTATCAATAATAATATAGGTGCCATTTTCAATGCTGATGTTGCTTCAAATACTTCCGGTGTACTGAGTGGTACTATGACTTTTAATAATTATGGGACTCTTACCGGAAGAGGTACAATGGCTACAACAGTGAATTTCAACCCACGGGCAGGAATAATATCACCCGGAAATTCAACGACTTCTTATGGGCAATTCAATATTAGTGGAACCTCCTTGGATTTTAGCAATAGTAGCTTTGTGATAAAAGTAAATGGAACAACTGCCGGAACTAATTTCGATCAGATTATTAACACTACAGCTTCGGCAATAACTATGACCGGAGCAAAGTTTATTCTAACAAAACTAGCAGGCTACACAGCACCTGTTGCCGCTTTTAATTTTACCGGTGCCGGTGCAGTAATAACAGGTACAGCAATTGCATCAGGTGATAACGGATTCGCTTTATCACAAATAGCCGGGGTTATCACTGCAACGTGGACTACCGGACAACCTGCCAAAGCACCATCTATTATTACTAACGCTCCATCCAGCATTGCAGCAACGGGCGTTTCATTCAATGCAAACTTAATAAATACAGGTGGAGATGCAACTAATTTCGATCGTGGTTTTTGTTACAAAACAAGCACGGGCGTTACGATAACTGACACTAAAACTTCAGAGAGCAGTACATCTACTACCGGGGTATTCTCAAAATTAATTTCGTCCTTATTGCCCAATACACAATACTTCTACAAAGGATATGCCACTAACTCCGTTGGAACAACTTTAAGTAGTACTGAAATTAGCTTTTTTACTTTGGCCAATGTGCCTGCTGCTCCAGCCTTGAGTGCAAATGCCAGCTCAATAAATATAGTAATTGGTAGTAGCGATGGCAACCCTTCGACTACCCTTTACGCTATTATGGTAAGTGGCCAGTATGTACAAGCAGATGGAACCCTGGGAACGAATCCGGTTTGGCAAACATCAGCAAGCTGGGGTTCAAAAACGGTAACAGGATTAAGTGGAAGCACTTTATATACTTTTCAGGCAAAAGCACTGAATGGAGCAAGCATAGAAACAGCTTTTGGTGCATCTGCTTCTGTATCAACACTTCTTTTACCGACAGTTACAGTTCCAATTGGAACTTATAATTATAATGGATCACCTCAGGGACCAAAGTCAGCAAGCAATACAGGTACGGGTACAAGTTATACTTTTAGTTATGCGAGTCAGGATGGCACTACTTATCCTGCCAGTTCAACCTTACCAACCGCTGTAGGTGATTATACCGTGACAGCAACCGTATTAGCCAATGGAATCTATGGTTCGGCCAGTTCAGACGCAACTGCCTTCACTATTCTGCCGGAATTTTTCAGCATCGGACAGCAACCCGATTGTTCGACGACTGGTTTAACGATTGCTTATAAGACCGATCCGACGGTTGCTTATAGTTCTCCTACTGCTACCCGAACCATTTGCCAACTAGCCGGGTTTTGTGAGAGCAATCCAGCTGTTCCAGTCAATATGTACGGCAGCCGTACAGATCAACAAACTACTGCCACAGGATATTATTATGTGAAACAAATCAACGGTCGTTGGTGGGTGATCGATCCACTCGGTTATCTGAATATAAGCAAGGGTGCCGCTTGCTTAGGTACGAGTAGTGGAGCAGTCTCCAGAGCTGTCTATTCATCACTATATGCAAATAGTAGTGTAAACTGGATGAATAGTGCCAAGCAAATGCTCAAGGATAATGGGTTTTATGCAGCCGGTGCATGGTCGGACATTGCAAATATTAAAAACAACCCTAATCAATCGACAAAACCTCTTGCTTACACCATTATTTTGAATCTGATGAGCGGATACGGAGCAAAAGTAGGGAAAAGCACACTTGATGTATCAGCTACTGCTATACCTGTTTTCGAGAGTGGTTTTGCCACCTATTGCGATTCGGTATGTCAAGCTTTAGTTTCCAATATACCGGATCAAAATCTTTTTGGATATTTTACTGATAATGAATTGCCCTTTTTCACCTATAATCTGAGTGCTTTCCTTACATTAGGCAACACTTCGAGAACCGATCCAAATTATGTTGCAACTATAAATTGGCTTACCGCCAACGGATATACTACAGCGAGTGCATCCAGTTCAGTTGTTCAGAATAAATTCTTAGCATACGTGGCCACTACCTATTATTCCACCGTGTATAATGCCGTCAAAAGGTATGATCCGGTGCACATGGTGATAGGTTCACGTGTTTGTCAAACAGCCACACGGGCTATTCCCGATTTTATGACAGCTGCAGGTCCTTATGTAGATATCTTCTCAGTTAATTATTACAGTGCCTGGACTCCTTCTGTGTCCCTTAGTCAAAGCTGGGGAACGCAATTAGGTAAACCCTATATTGTCAGCGAGTTCTACACCAAAGGAGAAGATGTGGGCTATGGGAATACCGGTGGAGCAGGTTTTGTTGTAAAAACCCAAACTGATAGAGGGTACGAATATCAGAATTTCACACTTGCATTGTTACAGTCCAAGACTTGTGTGGGATGGCATTGGTTTAAATACATGGATAACGATTCAACAATTGTCTCAGCAGATCCTTCAAACAGAGATTCGAATAAGGGTATTGTTAATTTGTCCTATGTGCCTTATGCAGCAATGACCGATTTAATGAAAGATGTGAATTTAAAGGTCTATAACCTGACCGATTATTTTGACCAACCAGCTACAACAGTACCCGTTACTGCATCCTATCTTACCGATCTGGTGATACAAAATTACAGACTTTCAACTTTTAATCCGGATACGTTGACTTATAAAATCGCTTTGCCAGCAACTACTACTGCTAATCCGTCCATTTCGTACACAAAATCGAACAGTGCTATGACAGTGGTGTTAACGAATCCAAGAAATGTATTTTCAACCTTAGTTTCAGACCGAACGGCAACGCTTTACACCACTTCTGCTAACGGATTGCAACACCGTACTTACACAATAATATTTGATAAAGTATCGCAGATAACGACTGGTTTGAATACTATTGCGGAGCTAAATGGATTTTCTTGTTATCCCAATCCGGTAGATCGAAATAAGGTTTTGACAATTCAGAATCAGACTGACTGTTCTAAAGACAATTTTTTGCAGGTTACGGATTTAAGCGGAAAAGCGGTGATAAAGACTATCTTTTCGGGATCAGAGTATCAATTAAAATTACAAGGTACAGTACCAGGAATATATCTCTTGGAAATTAATAATTCAAAGGGCCGGTTTAGGCAAAAATTAATGGTGCGGTAAGATTATTAAAGAGCCATTCTAAGTGGGGATAATCTCTGTATATGTTCAAATAAAAACAATAAAGTAACTAATATAACTAATTTAAATAAATGAGAAAACCAATTATCTTTTTCATCCTGTTCGTCTTAGCTCAGGTCGGAATTTTAAGTGCAACGAGTGAGGCGCGACTTAGCACATTGAAAATTAACAATGTAGCCTTAGAAAATTTCAATAGTGATTCTATCTCTTATCTCAATTATCTTCCTTATACAACCACTTCAATTCCGGTTATTACCGGAACAGGAGTAGATGTTTTAGCAAGAGTAACGGTAACACCACCTGCGAATTTGACCGGAACACAACAACAACGAACCGCTCAAATTAGTGTTGTTTCACAAGATGGTTCAACTTCAAAAAATTATTCTGTTCAGTTCATTGTTTTACCAAAACTGGATATTTATATTGCACTTGGTCAATCGAATATGTCAGGAAGAGGTTATATGGTTGCAGCCGATTCACTTCCAATTGATAGCGTATATTTGTTAACGCCAGCAGCAAATATGGAAATAGCGAGGAATCCCTTGAACAGATACTCGTCCATAGAATATATGAGTCCTGCCAATCGTATAGGCCCTGCTGCTTCGTTCTGCAAGATGATGCGCACCAAAACAGGACATAATATCGGGCTGATGCAAAACTCAAAAGGTGGCACGGCTATTACTCAGTGGGTCAAAGGAGCCGTGGATGGATTTTATGCTGAAGCAGTACGACGATCATTGCAGGCCAAAGCTTTTGGTGATATAAAAGGAGTAATCTGGCACCAAGGTGAAGCTAGTAGTGGCGATCCGCTTTATCTAACGGAATTAGGTTCGATAGCATCCAATTTAAGGACTGATTTGGGATTACCAAACCTTTTTTTTATTGCCGGACAAATTAATCAATGGCAAAGCTGGAATGCTTCCTTCAATGCGACGATTCAAACCATAGCATCGGTTATTCCAAATTCTGATTGGGTATCTTCAGCAGGATTAACGCCATTAATTGATGTGACCGATCCTCATTTCAATGCTGCCAGTCAACTGCTTTTAGGAGAGCGTTATGCTGCTAAAATGCTGAATCCAGGTTACGCCGGAATCCAATGGGTGGGACCATCCACGGGTGGCGATTGGTCTGATGGCACCAACTGGTCTACAAATGTAGTTCCGGGTGCTACTGACTCAGTTTTAATTGCTAGTCCAAATGTTGTTACCATCTCAACTGCCGTTGGCACAATTGATAAGTTAATAGTTCAGGGATCTTTAAATATATCTTCTTCAGGTTCATTGACGATTTCTCAAGGTATAAACTCTGCAGATATTCTAGAGATTGCTGGTGGCGTTGTTAATAATGCGGGTTCATTAACGTTGACACGAACTGTTGCCAGTAGTTTTCCCGGTTTAAGTTTTGTGAATGGAATGGCTGGATCAACCAGCGGAGGTACATTAACCAATACAGGGACTTTGTCTATCAATACTGCATTTACCGGATCAACCGGGGCGTGTATTAATTTCAATCAAACTAATGGTGGAACAGCCGATTTTGAAATGGGTAACAGCGGGGTAACTTTGACAGCGGCATCTGCAAAAACCATATTTAATATGAATGCAGGAACCGCACAAATCGGAGGCACGTTAAATATTGGCAATTCTACTACTCCAACATATGTGAATTGTAGATTAATAGGTGTGATTAGCGGCAGTTTGACTTTGCTCTCAACAGCTAATATCAATGCTTGGGTTGCATACACCACTTCTTGTGTTTCGGTTGGAGCTGCTACAGGTATTACTTCTTTATTAACCAACAATGGAACGTTGGCTATGCATCTAACTACTACGGCTACCTCAAGTCTCTTTAATTTACAGCCAACGGGTACAGGCGCTACTACAACTACAACTCTTACAAATAATGGTACTATAACTATTGATGGTGCAAACTCTGCTACAAGTAATGGGATTTTCGCTTTTCAGGGGGCTGATGCATTAGCAACAATGACATTAAATAACTTAGGGACCATTACGGATACCCATACAGGTACAGTTGCATCTGTCTATTCATTTAGTGCAACGTCAACTAGATTAGCGACAATCAATAATTCAGGTACAATTTCATTCCCAACAGCTATGACATTAGGTACTGGAGTAACAATTAATAATAACAGTGGTGGCTATGTCTATATAAAGGGAACAATTACAGGGTCAACAGCTGTGGCACCTGGAACGATTGTAAATAATAATACAGGAGCTACATTTAATTTTGATGAAACGACTCTCACCTCTAATTGTACCAGTACATTGTTATTCAAAAATTATGGAAAAATAATCGGTAGAGGAACTTTTTTGACAGGTACTTACGTTCCTGAGTCGGGCGGAATCATAGCTCCGGGAAACACGAATAATACAACGGGTACTGCCGGTACAAATGGCGGCGTTATGGTACCTACTGGTCAGTTCACTCTGAATGGCACACCACTCGATTTTAGTAATAATACCTTTGTGATAAAAGTAAATGGCACTACCGCTGGAACTACGTATGATCAAGTGTTGAATAGTACAACTTCAGCAGTTTTGAATTTGAATGGTGCTACATTCAATATGACTGTTGGAGGAGGTTATAGTCCGACAACTAATGCCGTAGTTAAACCATTTACATCCTCAGGTACCATTAGCGGTGCTTTAGGAAATTCTAGTGTTCCTGCAAACTGGTTGCTTACAAACGGAACTTCATTTATTAGTGCCACATATACACTATCTACCGGTTTAGAAAACCTGAAATCTTCCTCAACCATTTCTATTGTCGATGCTAACATCCAATTTACAACAGATGGAAATCAACAGATTGAGATTTATAATGCCTTTGGTCAAAGACTGTTGAGTAAATTATCTGTCAATGGGTTAAACTCCATCCAAGTGTCTGCTCGCGGTTTATTGATTGTAAAAGTTGGAAACATTTCTAAAAAAATTGTTTTATAAGTGATAGTTTGTTTAGATTAATTTACAGGAAGATGTAAAAAAGATTTTGTGAGTTAGAAAGTGTCCTGCAAACGTTTTTGTCAGCATACTTTCAAACTAC
>CAIYTJ010000642.1 GCA_903929065.1 uncultured Bacteroidales bacterium
CTATTGATTTAATACAATAAAATAATGTTGTTACAGTATAAATAGTTCATTTTTACGAAAAACTCCCTGCAAGTACATCAAACTTGCAGGGAATCCTACTGAATTGCAAAACAAACCAACGATTAAGTGAGTGGAACAAATACGGTATTCGATGCTTTTTTCCCATCTGCCGAGGTCACAAAAGCATACACAAATTCAATGTTTTCTTTTGCTACCGATGGAACATTTACCACCAACTGACAGGTTTCCTCACTACCACGAGCCTGTTTTGTAAAATACAATGCACCGCTTTTCATCCGGCAAAGCACCGTAATCTGGTCATCGGCTGCTGCACTTAACCCGTAACCAAGACACGATTCGCATGCAAGCGAAATACCCTGTGCGGTTACTGTTGCCGACTGCACATTTACTCCCGGCAAACTGCCTTTGGCAATCTGCAGCAAGCTGTAATCAATTACCGGCACATCGCCCGAATTATCTATCGCATTGGGCAGATTCAATGCCATAAAATAATTGTAAGGAGAATGCGTTTCAGGACGTACCGGAAAACCCGTGTTGATAAACCCGCCAATTGACTGGTACACGTCCGAAACAAGTTTAAAACTGACCCGTTGGGCTTTTTGGGAATCGGTGTTTTTGTCCTTACGGATAAACACTTTTGAGCTAACCACATTTTGTCCACGGTGGACATAGGTGTTGAAGTTAGCCATTGATTTTCTCATCTGACCCGTGAGTGGGTTTTGAGATATACTCATACTAGTTTTGGTCGTCCTCTGAACCCGGATAGCAACATCGCCTCCTTCGTTGATTTCGACGATACAAAACTACGGCAACTCCAAATTTTCGTTGTACAACTTGTAATACAACTTGTATAAGATTTTTTGTATCAAACTGATTTAGTGTAAGATAAAATTGAGTGTTTTTGGTGTGAATTGCGTGAAAGGTTGTATGTTTTAGTTTCCGGTTGGAGTACGACTCTAAGTCGTGCCCCAACTATATTTATATGTAATCAAAGTTGTTCCACTGCTATATATGGATTTATAAGTCGGAGTACGACTTCAAGTCGTGCCCCGACTATATGTAGATTATATGTAAATTAATCATCATCTTCTTCAAAAAAATCTCCAAACCTCCCGGGGTCAAACCCATGTTCTTCATCATCATCCGGATTTACTCCCGGTGGATTAAATAACCCCCAACGGTCTGCAATGTAATTCGTCTTATCAAAGCCTGCTACCCAGTCGATAAACAGCAATCGGTATTCTTCCACTTTCTCGCGTACCAACATATAATAATCGGCATGTTCAAAGCCATACATCCGCAGGGAATGAATATGCAGTTTCAGGCTGTGGGCAGCACGGCGGATAAGGGCTGCATTCTCCATACGAATAGCGTACAAATCACCTCCTTCGGCAGCGGCTATTTTGGCGCAAAGCATATACGCATCTTCCAGCATCAGTTGTTTGGTATAACCCAGCGGATCATCGCCATCGGCTATCAAATCGGCAATGGTACGTACCAAATCGGCAATCTCCTTCCCTTTTTGGTAGAGCGGCATTTTGTCTAAATTGTCGTGCGGATTATCGTAGTCGTTGTATTCTGGGAACATAAAAATTAAAATTTAAGAGACCTGACAGGTTTTGAAAACCTTTTAGGTCTGAAATTAAATTTAATCGACCGATTTATTCTTCGTAAATAATGAAATTAGTAAACCTACTCCAACAATCACATCCACAATATTCCACAACTCACGACCCAGGGCGATTTTAAATAACGGTTGAAACAGTACTGCCAGAATGATATAAATTATCATTTCTTTTTCTCTTTTATCATTATAAGCCTGGTATGCCAATACCCCGAATCCTGCCATAGCCAAAAAGCGGACTAACAAATAATACCCATAAGGCATATGGAGTAAACAAATGAAAAGTAAAAGTGATAAAATAATTTTTATAGTTCTACCCATATAAAGTATAATTAAAAAAGTCCGCAATATGCAAAAAATATTACGGACTTATTGGATTACATAAAAGTTTAATTTTCTGATTGAATTTCTTTTGGATTGGCACCATATTCATTTACACCTGCATCACCTTCGGTAAAATACAGAATCAATAACCAGATTGCTCCTACAAATGGTATTAATGCAATAAACATAAACCATCCACTTTTACCTACATCGTGCAATCTACGAACAGCAACTGCCAGACTTGGTAGAAGCACTGCAAATAAATAAATAAAATAAAATACACCATA
>CAIYTJ010000643.1 GCA_903929065.1 uncultured Bacteroidales bacterium
CAATCAAAAATGGTCCAAGCGATGGGATTTGAACCCACATAATACCGCTTACCCTGCTCAAACCAATTGAGCTACCCCAGTGTAAAATGGTAGGATATTGCGGTATCGAACCGCATTCTTCCCTTTAAGAGAGGGAAGCATCACCATTAATGCTTATATCCTATAAAAATCTAAATTAAATTTACTCATAATATCTCTTATTCTCTTGTAATTATTACCGTGTAGGTTCATATTACACTTCTGCAAGACTCCGTATATTGAAGATGATGAATTAATTGCTTCTTTTATGGTCTCATCACTTATTTTATTCTTTACATTTTTTCCTTTATATGTATCAGTCTGACTGTGACAGTTAGGGCATATTAATCGTAAATTATCTTCAGATTCATCAGATCTGATACCTGATATGTGATCTAATTCAAACGTTATAGGTTTATTATTCCAATCTAAACACCCACATATTGAACACTTACATGATTGTTTATTCATTAGAAATATTCTTTTTTCATTAATGCTTAAGCATGAAAACTTCGAAGTCAATATCCTCTCCATCTTCTGGTTAAACTTAGATTCTTTACTAGCTTCGCTATTTCTCTTTCGTATATCAATAAGCTCTTTTATAGATTTTCCACCAAATGTCATTTTCTTTTCATCTTCTGCTGTGAGGGTTGATCTAAATATTTTAATAGAATTAGAAGCTTTTTGCTTACTTTCGGCTGAATGCTCTCTTGAGCTTGAACACGAGATACAGCAAAATCTTTTATTAATATCACTTTTAAATTTAATTTCTATTTTATTATTACACTTCTCACAAAAATGTAAGATATGTGAATACTTATGTGGTTGTGGTTTGAAAAATACTGTTATATCATCTATATTATTCTTCTTTAATATTTTATCTAACCAAAATGTTCTATGTTCTTTATTAAATTTCTTCAATAATTCTGATTTACTGCTGCATTCTTTTGCAATTCTTATGATGTCTTCATATGTGATATCCATTTAATTATTTAGTGCAAAATGTGGGTATTCAACCTCAATTACTGATAATGTATAATAAACTAATTAGAGCATCGTCACTTATGCTTATGAACCGTAAAATGGAGCGCCGTGCGGGATTTAAACCCGCGTTGTTTCTACTTGGAGGGAAGATGCCATATCAGACTAGGCGAACGACGCATAAATGGAGGAAGGTGAGGGATTCGAACCCATCGGAGCTTTTGAGGACTCGGCTGTTTTCAAGACAGCTACCATAAACCAGACTCGGTCAACCTTCCAAAAATGGTGCACCAGGAGGGACTCAAACCCCCAACCTACTGGGTAGAAACCAGGCGCTCTATTCAATTGAGCTACAAGTGCGAAAATGGTGCCCCGACCCGGGCTTGAACCGAGAACCTAATCGTTAAAAGCGATCAGCTCTACCATTGAGCTATCGAGGCGAAAAAGACTAAGTAGATTTTTACTCCGTGCTACCAATTACACTAAGTCACCAAAATGAAAATGGCGGTGACCCACGACTCGAACGTGACAAGAGGCTTACATAGCGTTTATATTTCTGTTACTACTTAAAGTGGTACCGATGGAGATAATTGAAATCTCATCCTCAGGGTGAAAACCTGATATCCTAACCGTTAGACGACATCGGCATAAAAATAACTAAGTGCGCATTTTGTTTCATTTGCGTTGAAGTTTTATTGCTGTAGGCACTTAAAAATTGGCTAAGTTCTTGTTTTGTTCATTTTCGTTGAATTTTTGGATTGCTGTAAGAACTTAAATTGAGATGAAGGGCTGAGAGTTGAACTCAGATAATAGGCTTATGAGACGTATTGGCCGACCGCGGCTCCCTTCAATATTGAAAGCATGTTAGTGTGTTTATATTATGTCCTAATTGTCACTGGGAATTTGACAATCTCTAATTTTTCTCTTGTAGAGCGTGCACTAACGCCTCGTTGTTTGTTAAAATAGCCCCTGCTCTACCATTGAGCTACCGACTCTTACGAGAAGGGTGGGACTCAAACCCACATACGGGACGACTGTACTCGTTGCTTTTAACCTCCGAGAAAATGGTACAGATGGTGGGATTTGAACCCACAATTGTGCTTTCGCAATTCTCGCTTCCAAAGCGAGTCGACTACCAGGTTGTCATCACATCTGTATAAAATGGCGGTCATAACGAGAATTGAACTCGTTCTTCTGGATTGACAATCCAGCGGTGCGAAAACCACTACACTATATGACCGAAAATTACTTACTAAAATGTTTTTTCCATAAAGCATATCTAGGTGACCCACCTACCCTTTTATTAGCACCTTTATAAAACTTACTTAAACTATGGTAGTTCGGGCATAATAATTCTAGGTTATCTAGATTGTTATTAATACAATTACCATCTTTATGTTCCAACTCTATTGGAACCTTTTTTGAAAATTGATTTATTTTTGACCAACCACACTTCATGCATTTTGGTCCAAATTTTCGTATCAAATATCTTCTATAGATTGCATTGTTATTGTTAAGATCTGTTGATAAAGATCTTCCAGATTTTATTAAATTTTCAATCTCATCCTCTCTCATCTTTCTTCTATCTTGAGCTGAAC
>CAIYTJ010000644.1 GCA_903929065.1 uncultured Bacteroidales bacterium
GCTCTACCGACTGAGCTACCTGGGCCGCACTACACAAAGACGGCTATTAGACTCGATTAAGCTATCTGATTTGTAGTTTAATGCACTAAACAGCTCCGGTACAATTTCCGAGGTGGCTTTATCGAGGTGTCACCAAAAAGGCTTCATCGGTGTTTCAATGGACAAGACATTGACCGGAGTGGATTTGCCAATACCATTAGCTTCATACCAGTGAATTTCTGCTTCATCAATCAGCGATCTTTTTTGGATGAATTTGAACGTACCCATACAGCAAAGTCAGCCTCTAATAGTTGACTGCCAGCAATTGCTTGACTGGTAAGTGTTGCATCTACTTGAGTCGCTATAAGTTTGTATCCATTCAATCCCAAAAACAAACCCACCGCCAAAAATGCAACACGTTTATTGCCATCAATAAAAGGATGGTTTTTAGCTAATCCAACCGCGTAGGCCGCAGCTAAATCTGCATAATCCGGCTCCTCATAGTGGGCCAAGTTGACTGCTCGACTTAAGGCCGAATCTAACAAGCCTTCATCACGAATACCCGATGCTCCGCCGTGTAATGTCAGGCTTTCATCGTGTAACATGAGTAATAGTTGTTTATCAATCCAACGCCATTGCTGCATAACTATTTTGCTAGTGCGTTAAAGGTATCACGATACTCACGCATAAATTCACGCCCGATTTCCAGTTGTTCTTCAAAACTGGGGTCGTGTGGTGTAATTGTGACCGCTCCAGGTGCATCGGTTAGAAATACGGTATCACCTTTGATAAGGTTTAACCGTACTAAGACTTCCTTCGGTAAAATCAATCCGACCGAATTGCCAATTTGAGTCAGTTTAAGAGTATGCATATAAGCGCCCAAGATTCATGTTTTAACAATTGTTATAATATGGCCACTAATCAGATCATTGCAAATTGTATTTTCTTTATACTGTCAAACAGCACCTAACATTGACCATCTTCAGCATTGGTTTTTATTCACTCATGTGTATTAGGACAGCATGTTAGCGATTTAACATGATCAACTTTGACGCTGTTTTCACCGATTAGCTGGCCATTTTTCCACGCTGTTTATCAGTCTTGGGCTTCCACGATGATCAGTTGATGGGGGAAGCATGGGGCCAGTTGAGTGAGTCTGAGGGTGAGCAGTTTGAGCAGGTCGGGATCGGTGATGGAATCGAGTTGTGGCGGATCTTTGATGATTAGCATGGTATTTCTCCAGATTATGGGCAAAAAAAAGCCCCACAGTACATGTGAGGCCGGTTGGTTTTCATACAATAAACGTTGAAATTTTAAAAGTTTCCGTTTATTACATTTGTTAGTTTGGATGCTGTGGGATTTGTTTTATCATCTTCATTTTTTGAAGTTTTATTATTATCAAATACTAAAGGAACTTCCGTTGAACTACACTCTGTATTCCAAAAAAACATATCCCATTTTTTTGTTGTACATTTTTCAACAGCTAAACTGTCTCCACCATTTAAGGATACATCAGTAACGTATCTGCCAACTGTACAACCATTTAATGAAATAAGTATTGTAAATAAAAGAAAATATTTTATTACGCCTGTCATATTGTTCACTCCTAAACAAAAAATATATTCAAGTTATTTTACTTAGCTGCTGGTGTTGGAAGGGTAAGAGTGGTTTCAGCGCATTCTTCATTCCAGTAAAAACTACCATAGTTTTTCCTGATTAGCAAGATGCTTCAGCTTGGCGAAGCCACCGTAA
>CAIYTJ010000645.1 GCA_903929065.1 uncultured Bacteroidales bacterium
CCTTTCTTTGCGTTTTGTAAAATGCTGTATAACAAATGAAGATAAATTATAAACAGATGAAACACCCATGACCAAAAAAAAAAAATTTAGGACACACAAGGAGATGATTATAGGGCGCAGTATGTATCTTTGTGTAAACCAAAAATTTCAAGTCATGGACTCAAAGACAGTAGAATTCGACCAATTGATAGATCGTGGTTGTGGTATTGATGTACACAAATCACTTTTAGTAGCCACCATTCGTGGTACAGGTATAAAAGAAGAAACCCGCGAATACGGTGCATTTACAGAAGATATAGAATCTTTACATAAATGGCTACAAGAGAACAAAATCACTCACATAGCCATGGAAAGTACGGGCGTGTACTGGAAACCAGTTTTCAATATTTTGGAGGCTGATTTTGAAATCATTTTAGTCAATGCCCGTCACATCAAAAATGTTCCTGGTCACAAAACGGACAAGAAAGATAGCCGTTGGATCTCAAAATTGTTATTAAGTGGTTTGTTAAAGGGCAGTTTTATTCCCCCAAAGCCCATTAGGGAATTGCGTGACATGACACGTTATAGACGAAAAGTGGTAGAACAAATATCTTCAGAGAAGAATCGGATTCAAAAGATTTTGGAAGATGGCAATATCAAGCTTTCGAGTGTTGTGAGCAATATGAGTGGTGCAGTAGCCAGCAAAATCGTAGAAGATTTGATAGCTGGGGAAGAAGATATAACAAAACTGGTGTCCTATAGGCATGGTAAAATGAAAGCCAGTGAAACTGACTTGGCAAAGTCATTGGTTGGGAATTTAACAGCGCATCATCGACAAATGCTTCAATTAATCAAACAGTCGATAAAGGATAAAGAAATGCTGATTGACAAGCTTGACAAGCTAATAGATGAGCATTTGAAAGCAAATGAATTAGAACTGGATCGTGACTTATTATCAACCATTCCAGGCGTTGGGAAAGAAGGAGCAGAATATATAATTGCCGAAATAGGCAATGACATGTCCGTATTTGAGGACGAACAGCATCTTTCTTCTTGGGCAGGAATGTCACCCGGCAACAACGAGAGTGCTGGTAAAAAAAAAAGCGCGCGCATAACCTATGGCGATAAAAACCTACGACCGGTTCTGGTGCAATGTGGCTGGGCTGCGAGCCGTACCAAAGGTACTTATCTTCGTAGTAAGTATGATAGTTTGGTGGCTCGAAGGGGTAAGAAGCGAGCATTAATTGCAGTAGGACACAAAATTTTAATTGCTGCGTATCATATTTTGAAAGACAAAACAGCATACAAGGAACTGGGAGGAGAATTTTTGATAAATAGGAAAAAAGATAAAAAAGTAACCCAACTCATCAAACAATTGAAAGATTTGGGTGTAGAAATAAATTACGAACAAGCAGTTTGATAGCAGATAAAAAAATAAATAAACAAAACAGAAAACAGCATTTCCAACAATAAAGGTCGATTTTTACTGGAGGTTGAAAAATCTGCAAATTAAGATTTTGCAGAAACCCCGAATATGAAACTGACATCAAACGCAAAGCACACCAGAGTATCGCCACGAGCATGTAGATGAAAATTTTACCCTTTCTTTGCGTTTTGTAAAATGCTGTATAACAAATGAAGATAAATTATAAACAGATGAAAACAGATAGAAATATAAGGATTCCTTTTTTCATAGAATGGATTTTAAATGTTGATAATTTAAGCATTGGTTACGATAATAAGCCACTGGTTTCTGATTTAGACTTTATTGTTAAAGGTGGCGAGAAATTAATTATTGTCGGAGACAATGGCCAAGGTAAAACAACTTTACTTCGCACTCTATCTGATGAC
>CAIYTJ010000646.1 GCA_903929065.1 uncultured Bacteroidales bacterium
ATTATTCCCGATTGTATTTAAACTGCCTTCTAAAAACCAATTCTTGGAAATTGCCTGGCGATAACCTAATAATATTGATAAGCTAATATTTCCATAGTCGTTATAATAAATGTAATTACTCTGATTGTTCTGCACTTTATACGTGTTTATAAGTATTAGATTATAATTGACAGGCAAGGATAAAAACAAACCTGAATTTAGTTTTGCTTTACCCCGTTCGTATCGGTGCTGAAAATCTAAATACCAGCGAGGTTCAATCCCGAGGTTCAACCGCAGTTGATATCCATATTGATACCCATTAATTTTTGGGAGGGATGAATAATAAGTTGAGTCCTGAATTTTAATTGTATCTATTGAATAAGTATACTGAGCTTGTTTTACAAAACTATGACTCAATCCAATGCGTGTAGTCAAGGTCCAGTTTGAAGCTATTCGCTTCTCGTTGAAATAACTCATGTTCAATGGAATGCTGAAGCTTTTGTCAACATAGCTTGAAGGACGAAATAATGAAACCGAATTATATCCTGAACTAAGTTCAACTCCATGCATCGATTCTACTTTTATAGAATCAGGGGAAAGGTTGGAAAAATAAACTTCCTTTTGGGCTGAAACCGATAAGCCGAAGAATAGCAGAAAAGTAACTGTAATTAAGATTTGTTTCATACAGGGATTTATTATTTAAGCGTATAACAGGCATTTATTTGAAAAATAAAAATGGGTAGAAGAAGCCTGTTGTTAAACAGACTTTTCATAATACCCGGTCCTGTTGCGGCTTCAATATACAGTTTTGTTGAAAGTGCCTGACGAAATCCAATAATCGGACAAGCTGAAATATCTATATCAAAAGGCGTCTTAAAATCCAGTTCAGAGGTTCTTATTTCAATCGGCAATCCTAAAAACCAACCCGAGTTTAAGCGAATATCCGCTCCGCGTTGATACCGTTTTTGATAATCGAAAAACCATCGCGGTTGGGCCGAAATAGTTAAACAAATGCCGGTGTCATAATTAATCCTTTTTTGATACATACGCTGAGTTAGACTATCTAAATAATAAACCGGGTGACTATATCTGGACACATCTAGCCGTCCTGATAGGATTAAACTTTTTGTATTATTATATTTTCGTTCATTTTGAAAACCGATGTGCCCATTTACCAAACCTATTCCTGCAAAAATGCCTTTCATGCTTTTTATGGATATAGAGTCTAGTGGTCTCGTGTTGAAGTAAACTTCTTTCTGCGAATAGATATTTATAATAAACAGTAGGAGTAAGGCCGTCAAAAATGTTTTGCGCATAATAAGTTTTAGTTGTGCGATGTAAAATTAATTAAATTAACTCCATAACTAACGTTTGGTTAATCATTTTAGTATTTTATTTTGTTTTAATTGCAAAAAAGGCTGTCTTTCTGGTATTCGAAGACAGTCTTTTTGATTATGTATGTTTTATTAGATCTATTATTGTGCAGGCTAATTTACACACACTTCCCCTCGTTTGCAAACGAGGGGGAGAAATGATTCATGGCAGTATTAGCCACGGAGGATTCGACCCTTGAGGTATCCACTTTCACCCTTGTGGTATCTGTTTTCGGAGCTTCTTCGGTTTTTTTGCCTTCACAACATTTGGGAAAAAACGGCAGGAAGAATGCCAGCAACACAGCTAGTTGCAGGTATTTCGAAATGGTCTTCATGTTTTTCATAACCAATTTTGTATGAGTTTATATTTTGTTTCAAAAGTAACTATTCGTTGCCTTATAAACAATAATTAAGCCAAAATATAATTCATAATGGGTTGATTCGCTAAAAAATTAAAACTTTAAAGACCAGCAAAATGACGGCAGTATAAAACATTAATTATAAATCAAAACTCACCACATTACTCGATGTATAACTTCCAAAAATTCCAATTCCTCCCTTGATATTATTATGAACCTGAACCGGTTCTGTGAAGAAGTTATCACCGCTACTTGCTACTCTTGTTTTTAAGTACAGGTAATAATCTCTGCTGATACTTTGAAGATAAATATTAATCTTGTATTTATCAGGATTCCTGTATCTGCCAAATTCAGATTTTAGATAATCATAAATCAGTTGATCTGTACTAAAAGTAAGTGAATATGATTTGCCATTAAATAACTCATCAGAGAATACGGTGTACATATTGCCATTACTACCACTTCCTAATAGGGTAGAAGGATCATTATTTGCATTATTGCCTGAAACAACATCAGAAAAATTAAAAGAATAATGAATCAGGGTACTATCTCTGGTTGTATGATTTATGGTATCATTGATTGTGAAATATTGAATTGTCTGCACGATTAAACGGTAATAGTTTTTTTCATTGCCATTATCATTAAACTTCAGTGAGTAATTCATCTCCTGTAGTGAATAGGTTCCTATAGTATCGTCTACTACTGTTGTTTGAGTTCCATTTGAATATCCGTAATGACTAATTATATATTCTTTTGGATACCGCATACTTGCTGTATCAATTGAATTTATAATGGGTTGACTATAAATTTTAGTTTCGCTGCTTACTTCTTTCATCGATGGAACACTTACTATCAGCTTTACAGTTTCACCGATAGCAGGTTTGTAAGTTCCCAAATAAATGCCATTTGCCGTGTGGCTCATCTTCTCTTTCAACAAACCATTTACCCATACTGCTACTTCGGCATTATCTATATTCCGGTAGGTTATACTATCTTTCAAAAAGAAACGGCTTTCGGAAATATGTGCCGAGACTACAGAGTCGGGAGTGATATAGCTGTTTACCACAACCAATGGGTCAGTAATTTTACCATTAAATTCAATATCTTTCTGGCACGATATAAAAATGAAAATGCTCAGAATAATGCTACTATATATTTTTATTGATTTCATAATATGACTTATCTAACGAAATTAAAATTTATACGAATAACTAACAGATGGAATAATCGGAAATATGGAAATTTGGGTTAAAACCTTTTTATTAGATTCCATCATTCCGGTTGAATAATTGTATTGGTATTTTGTGGTTACCGTTGTGAGGAAAGGGTTCAACTGGTTGTATACATTATACACACTAAAGTTCCAGGTTCTTATTCCGTGTTTCAATTTTTTATGGAAATTCACTCCCACATCCAATCGGTGATATGGATCGTATCGGAAATTATTACGCGAATTAATGTATGGTAAATTTGTTGTTGTGGGAAAACTATTTGTGGTTGATATGCCGGAGTAACTGGAAACAGTCATTTGATAATAATAATTGCTTTGTGGTACATCTGTTCCTTTATAAGTTTGCAGAGCCAACGTTCCGCAACTTCCGGTACTATACACCCAGGTGGCAGATACATCAAACCGATCGCTAAACTTATGCGAAACCACCACACTAAAATCATGTGTACGGTCGTATTTTGCAGGAAAAGCAACGCCTTCATTTATTTCTTGTCCCGGGCGATCGAAAAGACGTTCTGCTTTGGACCAGGTATAACCAATCCAACCGGTTGTTTTTCCAATTGTTTTCTGTGCAAGGAATTCCACTCCATACGCCCAACCGCGTCCCATACTTACTTTATCTTCCCAACCGGTACTTGACCCTAAGAATGACGCTCCGTCTTTGTATTCAATCAAATTATCCATCGATTTATAATAACCTTCCACCGAAAAATCAAGCAGATTGGCCAGATTATAGAAAAAGCCTGCCGAGTATTGAGTAGATTGCATTGGAGCAATTCGTTTGGTAACCGGAACCCATAAGTCTGTTGGCAAACTGATGCTGCTGTTTGATAACAGGTGAATATACTGACTCATGGTAGCAAAGCCGGCTTTAAAGGATAAATTGTCGCTCAACAATACCCGCAAACCAATTCGGGGTTGAGGCAATGAATTGTATAATTGATTTTGCACTGAAAAGGAAGAAAAATGCAAACCCGCATTTAATTTTACAACCGGGCTCAACGTGATATTATCTTCGAAATAGCCGGTTACTTCATGAGCCATCATGCTTTGATCGCCAATGGTTGTATCCATTTGCTGGCTTATGGATTGGCCGGTTATTTTCATTTGAGCAATCATAACACCCGGACGAAAAGTATGAAATGTATAATTAGCACCAAACTTAATGTCGTGATTAGGATTAGGTGACCAGTCGAAATCAACCTTACCCGAAAAATCTTCAATGCCCGATTTATAGCCAATAGTAGTTTTTTGGGTAGCTTCCGAGGGTGGATTGTTAATAATCGTTTTTGTTTCATTGCCCACGCTCATGTCGAATCTGTACCGGGTATAGGCAGCTGTAGTATTCATAAACAATTTATTATTAATCACATGATTCCAACGCAATGCACTGATTAAATTTCCCCAGTTCCAGCCCATCATTAATCTATCTGACCCAGAACCCGAGCTTCCGTAATCGGTAGTACTTTGCTGCAAATCGGCATAAATCACATCATCTCCCATGTAAGTACTTAAATACAGACGGTCTTTGTCCGAAAACTTATGGCTTATCTTGGCATTTAAATCATAGAAATAATAACCGGCAGAAGTTTTTCCTGCACCGTTTTGATTTGCAACAATACCAAGTATGGGCTGCAACAGAATATCCGCGTAGGTACGTCGGGCGGAGAAATTAAATGTTGTTTTCTCCCTGATAATAGGTCCTTCAATATTAATTTTGGAAGAAATTAGTCCAACTGTTATATTTCCATGATACTTTTTATCATCGCCATCATTCATTCGTATATCTACTACCGACGAAAGTCTTCCGCCAAAACGGGCAGGAAAACTACCTTTGTATAAGGTTACATCCTTAATGGCATCGGCATTAAAAACGGAGAAAAATCCAAACATATGATTTACATTATATACCGGAACACCATCTAACAGCAAGAGGTTTTCATCCGGACCACCACCGCGAACATACATTCCGGCAGAACCTTCTGTTCCGGATTTTACACCCGGCAACAATTGCAATGCTTTGATTACATCCGTTTCACCAAACAGACTGGGAACACTTTTAATCTGACTTATCGGAACATCAATGGCACTCATTTGCGAACTCTTTACGTCCAATCCTCTTCGGTTGCCAGTCACCGTAACTTCATTCAATTCTACGCTTTCTGAGAGTCTGATATTAATTACGGTATCTTTTGTCAATTCAAAAGTGCGGCTTTGCAGAGCGTATCCAACATACGAATAAACCAGATGGACTGCTCCGGATGGTACTGTTATGGAATAGAATCCATAAGAATTGCTTACACTTCCTTGTTGATTGTTTTTTTCGAAAACACTTGAATTAATAAGTGTTTCCCCGTTCTTTCCATTAGTAATAAAACCGCTGATGGTGTGGTGTTGGGCTTGGACTATACCGGTGAGAAGTAGAAATAAAAAGCAAGTCAAATGTTGTTTCTTCATTATTTGAATTTTTTGAATGTCAGTATATTGTTTCTCAAAATTATTTTGTTCACAAATATAATTATCTTAATTAAACAACTAACGTTTGGTTAATCATTTTAGTATTTTATTTTGTTTTAATTGCAAAAAAGGCTGTCTTTCTGGTATTCGAAGACAGTCTTTTTGATTA
>CAIYTJ010000647.1 GCA_903929065.1 uncultured Bacteroidales bacterium
GGTCTTCGGCATAAGTTACTCCAAACCATTTAGATGGTGTATCTAATACTTTGCAAGTCACTTTTTTCTGTACAATTAAATTGTTTACCGCCAATGGAATGTAGAATTCTGATTTCAGTTTTTGACCGTTTTCAGCCAAAAATTCTTTAAAATATTCAAGTGAATAATCAAAATAATCGGGAGTAAATCCCCACATATTCATGGATACAGGTGTATTAGGCTGTAAAGAAACTTCTTCGCCTTTTTCATCCACATAAATAATTGTTCCGCCTTTTTCTTCGATATGAGTCCTTTCAACCACATTTTGAAGTAACTGGTTTTCGTCAACAACGCATACACCACGGCTTACAGCACCACTTTCTGACAAAGTGTTTCCTACTCGGTAACCAACCATACAATATTCGTTTTTCTTTCCTTCAACACTTCGCAGAAAATCAGCTAATATGGCAAATGATTCCTGACCGTAAAAGTCATCAGCATTAATTACTGCAAATGGTTCGTGAATAGCTTCTTTGCCCATAAGTACCGCATGGTTTGTTCCCCATGGTTTTTCACGTTCCGGATTATAAGTTGAACCTTCCGGTACTTTATTTATTTCCTGAAAAACGATATCAGTATCAATCAGGTCTTTAAATTTGTTTATGACAACAGTTTTGAAATCTTTTTCAAAACTTCCACGGATAACGAAAACAATTTTTCCAAATCCGGCCTTGATTGCATCGTAAATGGAATAATCCATAATGGTTTCACCGTTTGGTCCAAGGCCATCTAATTGTTTTAAACCGCCGTAGCGACTTCCCATTCCTGCTGCCAATACAAATAAAGTTGGTTTCATATGCCAATGTCTGTTTTAAATTAGGGCGCAAAGTTAACCATTTCTTTTGAATTATAGAATTTTTCAACCCTCATTTTATCAACAGAATGACCTCCAAAAAATATAAAAAATATAAACCAAAAGCAATTAATCTTTTTTGTTGAAAACTTTTTATAATTAAGGCATGCTTAATATATTCAAAAGCTTAACTTTGTAGGACAAAAATTACTGTTCATGACTCAATATAGAAGACCATATAAAAGATCCAACAAAAAACCATTGCGAAACGCATACCACACGCCTCCAAAAAGAAAAAGGAAACCGTCTTTGTCGTTTTATATTATCCTTTTACTTATTGCCGGAATTCTGGTTGTTGGTGTATTCTTTTATTTTAAAAAAGCTGCTGTTCTAAAAGTTCAGAAAAAAGAATTAGCTGAGATTACAAATTATGTTTCCGACTGCGATCATGTTCGTTTTGCCAGTGCACCCATTAAACCCAGCAACAAGCTTAATGATCCGAACGAAGCTCAACTTATTCATGCAGAGAAAAACGGCCTGAAACATCCATTTACAACTAATCAGGAATTTCTTTCACAAATTGATAGTCTGAAAAAGAAACAAATTCTGGTTGAAGTAACAGAAAATAAGTTCTATCAGCTTAAATCACTGACACATTCACAGCCTTACCTTATACCTGAAGCTGTGGATATGCTGAATGAAATAGGTTACCGGTTTCAAAAACGATGTGAAGAAAAAAGATACCATAATTACAAGTTCCGGATAACTTCAATGCTACGGACGTTAGAAGCACAGACAAGTCTAAGCCATAGAAACGGGAATGCTACAAGTCATACTGCTCATATTTATGGAACTACGGTTGATATTTCGTATAAGAATTTTTTTGATACTCAAAAAGATACCCTTCAATCGAAGATGGAACCTATTCTGGCCATGACAAAGGTGTTGACTGATATGCGGAAAGAATGCAAGTTAATGGTAGTTCGTGAGCGCCATCAATCGTGCTTTCATATCACCGTAGTGGTGTGCAAACCACCATTGAATAAAAAATAGCCAAGTTTTTTAATCGAAAGGAATCAAAAAATGAAATTTTGATTAACTTTGCAGTCCGATTAAAATAATTGAACAACAATTATTGACTTAGTAGCTCAGCTGGTAGAGCAACAGACTCTTAATCTGTGGGTCGAGGGTTCGAGCCCCTCCTGGGTCACTCTCTGAAAATCAAACACTTACATACATTTTGTGTGTAGGTGTTTTTTGTTACTGCACACACAAATACATACACAAACATCGAACAACTCCATTTTTTCGCATAAAAAAACCACTCCGGTAATGAAGTGGTTTGAATAGTCTTTTTTTTGAAATTACCAATTATCAGATGTTTTTATTGCACTAATTAAATTTTTAATCTCATCATTGAAATAATTTGAAATTATAAATTTTTCATGTTCTCTTTGCAATTTCAAATTTGAATCCCAAATTCCATCTGCTTCAAATCTATCTTTTCCAATAAAATATAATGGCAAATCAAATGATGAATATCGAATAGCAACTTTGCAATAAATGTTTAAATCGGGTATTAAGAATTTTATCTTACCATCTTTAAAATTTAGTTCGGTA
>CAIYTJ010000648.1 GCA_903929065.1 uncultured Bacteroidales bacterium
CAAAAATCAACGAATTAGGATTTATTGAAACTCCTTATCGTAAGGTTGCCGATTCTATGGTTGACACCACCGAAGCCGGAATTGAATATTTTACAGCAGAAGAAGAAGAAAATTTAATCATTGCACAAGGAAATGCTCCGCTGAACGAAAAAGGTGGATTTATCCGTACGAAAGTAAAATCTCGTTTAGGTGCAGATTTTCCTGTTGTTGCCCCTTCAGAAGTGAATTTGATGGATGTTTCTCCATCGCAGATTGCCTCTATCGCAGCTGCTTTGATTCCTTTCCTCGAACATGATGATGCCAACCGTGCATTGATGGGTTCGAACATGATGCGCCAGGCAGTGCCATTGTTGCGTTGCGAAGCACCGATTGTAGGAACAGGTATTGAAGCTCAGTTAATTCAGGATTCCCGTACGCAGGTTACTGCCGAAGGCGAAGGAATTGTTGAATTTGTTGATGCAACTTGTATTAATATCCGTTACGACCGTACCGAAGAAGAAGAATTTGTAAGCTTCGACACAGCCGTAAAAGAATATAAATTACCGAAATTCCAGAAAACCAACCAAAACACGACTATCGACTTACGTCCAATCGTGAAAAAAGGTGACAGAGTTCATGCCGGTCAGATTATGACAGAAGGTTATGCTACTCAAAATGGTGAACTGGCAATCGGTAAAAACCTGAAAGTGGCGTTCATGCCATGGAAAGGTTACAATTTTGAGGATGCTATTGTAATCAACGAACGTGTGGTTCGTGAAGATGTTTTCACTTCAATACACGTTGTTGAACAATTGCTGGACGTTCGCGAAACAAAACGCGGAATTGAGGAGTTTACTTCGGATATTCCTAACGTGAGCGAAGAAGCTACCAAAGATTTGGACGAAAACGGTATAATCCGTATCGGTGCTCGCATCGAACCGGGCGATATCATTATCGGTAAAATTACTCCGAAAGGGGAATCAGATCCTTCACCGGAAGAAAAACTGCTTCGTGCCATCTTTGGTGACAAAGCGGGTGATGTAAAAGATGCTTCATTGAAAGCAACTCCATCATTATCGGGTGTGGTTATCGGCAAACGGTTATTCTCGAAAGCACAAAAGAACCGGAAATCAAAACTGGCTGACAAAGCTGTTCTTCCTCGCTTAGATGAAGAATTTGAAAATCAGGCAGCTATATTACGCAATACGTTGGTTGAGAAACTGATTGTATTACTTGGCGATAAAACGTCTGCCGGTGTGAAAGATTTCTTAGGATCCGATATTATTTCCAGAAATTCAAAATTCACCGAAGATCGTCTTCGTGAAATTGATTATACAGCCATTCAGTTAAGCAAATGGACTACCGATTCGCACAAAAACGATTTGGTAAAACAGCTTATCATGAATTATCTGAGAAAATACAAGGAATTGGATGCTCAGATTAAACGTCAGAAATTCAATATCACTATTGGTGACGAACTTCCAAACGGAATCGTACAAATAGCCAAAGTTTATATTGCCAAAAAACGTAAAATTCGTGTTGGTGATAAAATGGCGGGACGTCACGGTAACAAAGGTATCGTTTCGCGTATTGTACGTCAGGAAGATATGCCGTTCCTTGAAGATGGAACTCCGGTAGATATAGTATTGAATCCACTTGGTGTACCTTCGCGTATGAACCTTGGACAGATTTTCGAAACTGTACTTGGTTGGGCAGGAAAAGAATTGGGAGTGAAATTTGCAACTCCGATTTTTGATGGCGCAAATCTTGACGACCTGAATGCATGGACTGACAAAGCCGGTGTGCCAAATTATGGTAAAACTTACTTATATGATGGTGGAACCGGTGAACGTTTCGACCAAACTGCAACGGTAGGTGTTATATACATGCTGAAGTTGGGTCACATGGTTGAAGATAAAATGCACGCCCGTTCCATCGGACCATATTCGCTCATTACGCAACAGCCGCTTGGTGGTAAAGCACAATTCGGTGGTCAGCGTTTCGGGGAAATGGAAGTTTGGGCGCTCGAAGCATTTGGTGCTGCCCACATTTTGCAGGAAATTCTGACAGTGAAATCGGATGACGTTATGGGACGCGCCCGCACTTACGAAGCAATCGTGAAAGGCGATCCAATGCCAACACCGGGAATTCCGGAATCGCTCAATGTATTGTTGCACGAACTCCGCGGATTAGGGTTGAGCATTAATTTAGAATAGAAGACCCCTAAATCCCCCGACCTCACCCCAACCCTCTCCTTGAGGAGAGGGAGTAAGACCGGGACTTTAAGGCTAGTTTAATTTTCTAAATTATTTATCCCAATTGTCAATTTGTAAATTGTAAATTGTAAATTCAAAAAAAGTTATGGCTTTTAAAAATGATAATAAGATAAAGAGTAATTTTAATAAAATTTCGATCGGTCTTGCATCGCCCGAAGAAATATTAAAATTATCGAGTGGTGAGGTGTTGAAACCTGAAACCATTAATTATCGTACCTATAAACCTGAACGTGATGGGTTATTTTGCGAACGCATTTTCGGTCCTACCAAGGATTTTGAATGTCATTGCGGAAAATACAAACGCATCCGTTACAAAGGCATTGTCTGCGACCGTTGTGGTGTGGAAGTGACCGAGAAAAAAGTTCGTCGTGAACGCATGGGACACATCCAATTGGTGGTTCCGGTGGCTCACATTTGGTATTTCCGCTCGTTGCCGAACAAAATCGGTTACCTGCTCGGAATGCCGACTAAAAAACTTGATTCAATTATTTATTACGAAAAATATGTCATTATCCAGGCAGGTATTCTCGAAAACGGTGAAAACATCGCATTAGGTGAATTACTTTCCGAAGATGAATATCTTGACATTCTGGAAGCACTTCCAAAAGAAAACCAATTGCTGGAAGACACCGACCCAAATAAGTTTATTGCTAAAATGGGTGCTGACGCTATTCATGACATGTTGAGCCGGTTGGATCTGGATGCTTTGTCATACGACCTGCGTCACAAAGCCAATACCGATACATCACAACAACGTAAAAACGAAGCGTTGAAACGTCTGCAAATTGTAGAATCGTTCCGTGCTTCCCGTTTGCGCAACAAACCGGAATGGATGATTATCAAAATCGTTCCTGTTATTCCGCCTGAATTGCGTCCGTTGGTTCCGTTAGATGGAGGCCGTTTTGCTACTTCCGATTTGAACGATTTGTATCGCCGTGTGATTATCCGTAATAACCGTCTGAAACGACTAATTGAAATCAAAGCACCGGAAGTAATTCTGCGTAACGAAAAACGTATGCTTCAGGAAGCGGTGGATTCATTGTTCGACAATTCACGTAAATCGAGTGCCGTTAAAACTGACGCTAACCGTCCGTTGAAATCGCTTTCCGATTCGTTGAAAGGTAAACAAGGTCGTTTCCGTCAGAACTTGTTAGGTAAACGTGTGGATTATTCGGCCCGTTCGGTAATCGTCGTTGGACCTGAATTAAAAATGCACGAATGCGGTTTGCCAAAAGATATGGCTGCCGAACTTTATAAACCGTTTGTTATCCGCAAACTGATTGAGCGCGGAATTGTAAAAACGGTAAAATCAGCGAAGAAAATCGTTGACCGCAAAGACCCGGTAATCTGGGATATTTTAGAGTACGTGATGAAAGGTCATCCCGTATTACTAAACCGTGCTCCAACTTTGCACCGACTTGGTATTCAGGCTTTTCAGCCAAAAATGATTGAAGGAAAAGCTATTCAGCTTCACCCGCTATCCTGTACGGCTTTCAATGCCGACTTTGACGGTGACCAAATGGCGGTTCACTTACCACTTGGTAATGAAGCGGTTCTTGAAGCACAAATGTTGATGCTGGCTTCGCACAATATCTTAAATCCTGCCAATGGCGCTCCTATTACCGTTCCTTCGCAGGACATGGTTCTTGGTTTGTATTATATTACAAAACCACGTACAGGTGCTTTAGGCGAAGGACTTATTTTCTATTCGCCGGAAGAAGCAGAAATTGCTTACAACGAAAAGAAAGTAGCGCTTCACTCGTGGATTAAGGTGAAAACCAAAGATCTGAACGAAGAGGGTGAAATCGTTGATAAATTAATTGAAACAACCGTTGGACGTATTTTATTCAATAAATGTGTTCCACCACAGGTTGGTTATATAAATGAATTGCTTTCCAAAAAATCATTGCGTGACATTATTGGTAACGTAATTGATATTTGCGGTGTTGCCCGTACGGCTGCTTTCCTTGATGATATTAAGGATTTAGGTTACAGCATGGCTTTCAAAGGTGGTTTATCGTTTAATTTGAATGACGTAATTATTCCACCTGAAAAAGACCAGTTGGTAAAAGAAGGTAACGCTGAAGTGGAAGAAATTCTGAATAACTATAACATGGGATTCATTACTTTCAACGAACGTTACAATCAGATTATCGATACCTGGACACACGTTAACTCGAAATTGTCAAACATTTTGATGAAACAACTTTCGACCGACAACCAGGGATTCAACTCTGTGTATATGATGTTGGATTCAGGTGCCCGTGGTTCGAAAGAACAGATTCGTCAGCTTTCCGGTATGCGTGGTTTGATGGCTAAACCCCAGAAATCAGGTGCCGAAGGCGGTCAGATTATTGAAAACCCGATTCTTTCGAACTTTAAAGAAGGTTTATCCGTATTGGAATACTTTATTTCAACCCACGGTGCTCGTAAAGGTTTGGCGGATACGGCTTTGAAAACAGCTGATGCTGGTTACTTGACTCGTCGTTTGGTTGACGTTTCGCACGATGTGATTATCAATGAAGATGATTGCGGTACTTTACGTGGTTTGATTGCCACTGAAATGAAGAATAACGAAGAAGTGATTTCGTCACTTTACGAACGTATTCTGGGCCGTGTATCGGTTCATGATATTCAACATCCGCTTACCGGCGAATTGTTGGTTTCTTCAGGCGAACAAATTACCGAAACACATGCCCGTAAGATTCAGGATTCACCTATCGAACGCGTTGAAATCCGTTCGGTATTGACCTGCGAATCGAAAAAAGGTGTTTGTGCAAAATGTTACGGACGTAACCTGGCAACCGGTAAAATGGTTCATATCGGTGAAGCTGTGGGCGTTATTGCTGCACAATCTATCGGTGAGCCGGGAACTCAGCTGACACTGCGTACGTTCCACGTCGGTGGTATCGCTTCAAACATTGCTGCTGAATCGAAAATTGTATTGCGTTACGATGGTCGTCTTGAATTTGACGAACTTCGTACGGTTGATGCAGCTGACGATACCAATGTTACTCACCAGGTAGTTGTAAGCCGTTTGGCCGAAATGCGTGTGATTGACAAAAATACAGGAATTGCTCTTACCACTCAAAATATACCTTACGGTTCGAAATTATATGTAAAAGATGGCGATAACGGAACCAAAGGCCAGTTGGTCTGCGATTGGGATCCGTTTAATGCCGTAATTATTTCGGAAACAGATGGTAAAATTGAATTTGAAGACGTGGTTGAAAACCAGACATTCAAAACTGAAACCGACGAAGCAACCGGTTTACGCGAAAAAATTATTATTGAATCGAAAGATAAAAATAAAGTTCCAAGTGCACACATTGTTTCCAAAGATGGTTCTATCCTGCGTACATACAACTTACCGGTGGGTGCCCACCTGGTGTTGGATAACGGCGATAAAATCAAAACCGGTCAGATGTTGGTAAAAATTCCGCGTGCCGTAGGTAAAGCAGGTGATATTACTGGTGGTCTTCCACGTGTTACTGAATTATTCGAAGCCCGTAACCCATCCAATCCGGCAGTTGTAGCTGAAATTGATGGTGAAGTGGAATTCGGAAAAATCAAACGTGGTAACCGCGAATTGTCGGTAACTTCTAAAACCGGTGAAATCAAGAAATATATGATTCCGCTGTCGAAACAAATTCTGGTTCAGGAAAATGACTTCGTACGTGCCGGAACTCCGCTTTCGGATGGTGCTACCACTCCTTCGGATATTCTGTTGATTAAAGGACCTACTGCAGTTCAGGATTATATCGTGAATGAAGTTCAGGACGTTTACCGTCTGCAGGGTGTGAAAATCAACGATAAACACTTCGAAGTAATTGTTCGCCAGATGATGCGTAAGGTAGAAATCCTTGAACAGGGCGATACCCGTTTCCTCGAAAAACAAATTGTTGACAAACATGAGTTTATGGAAGAAAACGATCGTATCTGGGGCAAAAAAATAATTCTGGACGCCGGCGATTCAACCACCCTGAAGCCGGGACAGATTATCACTCAACGTAAACTTCGTGACGAAAACAGTATGCTGAAACGCCGCGATATGAAGTTGATCGAAACACGCGACGCTATTGCCGCCACTTCGAACCAGATTTTACAGGGAATCACCCGTGCCGCTCTTCAAACCAACAGCTTTATGTCGGCTGCTTCGTTCCAGGAAACTACCAAGGTTCTGAACGACGCTGCAATCAACGGAAAAGTGGACCGGTTGGAAGGTATGAAAGAAAACGTTATTTGCGGTCACCTGATTCCTGCCGGAACAGGCCAACGCGACTTCGACAAAATTGTGGTTTACTCGCGCGACGAGTACGACAAAAAAGTAGATGCCCGCCGCAACGTGATCGACATGGAAGAACGGGAATCGGAATAATTAAAAATTCTGCTTATTAGTATAGAAACCGGATTGCTTTAGGACAGTCCGGTTTTTTTTTGTAAAAAGCTAACATAGTATCTTTAATACAACATTATGTACTATGTTTTCAACAAAAATACTCTGTGTTACAATGTAACTAAGTACAACTATGTGGTTGAAAAATAAGACATTTAATTATTCCTCTTACATAAACAACTGAAAATAATGGATGCCTGAAATGAAATATTACAGTTTATTCTTTCTTTTGCTTTTTTTGCATATTGAAAATCAATTTTCTATCTTTGCACCATGTTAAAATCATTTCTCCAAAACCTTTTTATACTATCTGCTGTAGTAGGCATATTTGCCTGCTCCCGACCGCCGCAGGAGCTGAAGACTGCCGAGAGCCTTATCGAAACGGCTCCCGACTCAGCATTACATATCCTCCAGCATCTCTCGCCCGACAAATACAAATCAGGCGAAAGCCGTGCTTTGTATGGGTTATTGATGATTCAAACGCTGGATAGGAAATTACTCCCGCTAAAACCGAAATCCCTGCTGGACTATTCCATCTCGTACTACGAGCAAAATCCCGAACCTGACCGTTTGGCATGCTGCTATTTCTTTAAAGGACGAACCTACAAATATGCTTTACAATATGAAAAGGCTACGATTTTTTATCTGAAAGCACTTGATGAGGCCAAAGGTTCAAAAAACTATTTATTGTTAGGTAGGATAAATTTTGATATGGGAGATATTTATAATATCCAAAAAGATTTTGGAGCAGCCCGAAAGAAATTTTATTTGGCATATACTTTGTTAAGAAAGAATAATTACCAGCCACAGACATTTTATTCTCTTTTATACATCGGACGTACATATCATGAAAGCAAAGAATATAAAAAGGCTGAATCTTTTTACAAACAGATATTGCCCCATGCAAAAGATTCATTGCTGAAAGCTGCATTATATCAGGAAATAGGATTGAATTTTTATGACTCAAAGATACCAGATTCTGCTTTATATTATTACAAGAAGATAATATCTTATCCATATATCGGTAATAACAGAGCAATTAGATATCATTTACTTGCAAATGTCTATTATGATTTAAAAAATACAGATTCCGCATTTTATTATGCTAAGAATGCTTTTAGATATGAACCTACCATAAGGACTCAGCGAGAATGTTATAGAATTATGACTAACTGTGAATTTATCAGAGGAAATGTACAAAATGTAACATCATACATGAATAAGTATGTTAGGTTAGGAGATTCTTTAAATATAATAGATGCTCAGACAAAGGGAAGTTACATAGAATCAAAACATAATACTGAATTGAAATATGTTAAAACACGTAACGGATTGTGGTATTCCCTTGGATTTATAATATTAATTGTCGTTCTATCCTATATACTTTACACGCAATTGTATAAAAAATCTAAGAAAGAAAAAGAACAAATACACGAAAAGCATTTGTTACAAAAAACCAATATGCATAAAGAAGTACTTGTGAATCACAGGGAAGTGTTGCAAAATAAGATCAAAGAACGAAAAAGTATGTTGGCGCCTGAACGAAAAAAAGCTGATCAAACCGGTAAAATTGCTATTGACCGGAAAGTCTACGAAGAACTCTTGCATATACACGATACGGAATATTTTTACGATGAGATGAATTCTGAGCTTAATAATCTGGTCAACAAACTAAATAAACTATATCCCACCCTTTCCCCACGTGAAATTATGTGGTGCTGTTTGTCTTTACTCCAGGTTTCCAGTACCGATATGTACATGCTATTAGATACCAATGTAGATAGTTTAAAGAAAATGAAGCAACGGTTGGCTCCTAAATTTAATTTAGCACTTGTATCTGAACTCGAAAATTTCCTAATCAAACTAATTTCAGAATAAATACGTAACTAAATTTCAAATAAAAAAAACGGTTTTATCCGTTTTAATCTGTTAAGCGATGCCCTAAATGGCATCGCTTTTCTTTTTGAATTAACTGCTTTAACTATACGTCCCACATTTTGTTGTTTAACCATTATTAAAACGCTAAATTACAAACATTTACGAAACAAGGATGTCCCCTTGTTTTATACTCTGAAATTTGGAACTTGGTTGCAGGTATCCTTAATTTAGCACCACGATCGATCGGAATTTTTTCAAACAAAAATTATCAACAACGTGCCTATGGGATGAATTTAAGAATCGGAAGTGGTTCTAGAACATGAATGATGATTAGGTGAATTTCATGCGGCATGATTAATAATTATGTTAATATGAAAATTTCGAAATCATGGATTTTCAGAACCTGTTTAATCGCAGGTTTAGTGCTCTCTGCCCAGTTTAGCTTTGCTACAGAACCTATTCTGTTACCACCAGACAATAAACCCCCAGATCCTCCAACTCCAATTATGGGAATGACTATGGAGTCATCTGCTTCGGCAACGATTAGTGATACAGAACTGGCGGTTTACTTCGATTATGCAGTAGGCGATGCCACCATTACGGTGACTGATGCCAGCAATAATATGGTAGCTCAGGAAACAGTAGATACGGATGCAAGTTCCGCAATTAGTATTTCAGTTAGTAACTGGAGCGCCGGTAACTATATGATTACGGTAACTTACGGAACTACAACCCAGCGGGGATATTTCAGTATGGAATAAAAAAAAGAAAAGCGGCGCAACTGGCAGGAAAGCCTAAAATCTACTAAGTGAATATAGTGTTTCAAAATCAACCCTATGGTTGTGCTGCTTTTCAAAATAATGACAAATCTATTTGCTAATCAAATATTACAACAACTTATTAAAAAAACAAATTATGAAAACAAAAGTACTTCTTTCAGTTTTGTTGCTTTCTGCAGCAATATTATCAAATGCTCAATTAAAAGTAAACACAGATGGTTCTCTTAGTACCGGCTATACTGGGTATGCCGATTTAAATATGGGATATAGTGGTAATACTGGAGGTGATGGTACAATATGGGGAAAATGGGCATTTGAAGTTTGGGGAGATAACCTAAATCTTTGGAAACCTTGGAGTAGTGCGTATGGTACCAGAAATTACTTTTTATTTATTACACCAGAATATGCTGTAGGTGTCGGAAAAGCACCTACCGTTGCTGGCCCATGTTTGGATGTTGCTGGACCTGTATACTCTGGAGGTTATCTTCTTACATCAGATGAACGACTTAAAAAAAATATAAAATCCTTGAACGAAAAAGTAAATCTGATTTATTCTTTAGAAGGCAAATCATATATAAAACAAAATATAACTGACGAAATTACCTTGCCAGATATTACAGATGAAAAAGGCAATGTGATTAAGAAATATGAAAAAAATAAGAATAAGAAAATTAGGGAAACTTCCGAATTTGGTTTTCTGGCCCAGGAACTAATGACTGTATATCCTGAGTTAGTAAGCAAGGATACATTAGGCTATTATTATGTAAATTACATTGGACTTATTCCGGTATTGGTGGAGGCATTAAAAGATCAAAAAGCGCAAATTACAGCTCTTTCTGACCTTGTGAATAAAACAAATGGTGGACCCAAAAAGGTTGGCGCTAACCAAACTCTAGGAGTAAATGAAACCGATGCCCTTACCTATCCGGTATTGGATCAAAATGTCCCTAATCCGTTTAATCAATCTACCACCATTGGTTTCTATTTGCCAACCACTGTTACTGCAGCCAATATTTATGTTTACGACATGAATGGCATTCAACTTAAAAATTATCCAATCACTGAAAGAGGTAAGAAAAATATTATAATAAATAGCTCAGAATTTAACGCAGGGATGTATCTTTACGCTTTGATAGCCGATGGCAAAGTCATTGACACAAAACGTATGATTCTAACTAAATAAATTCAACATTATGAAAACATATTTATTATTGCTTTTTCTATTAATAGCTATTGCGTTAAATTGTTCTTCACAAGTGGAATGGGCTCCAATTGGGGCTACATGGTATTACGATTATTATGACCAACTTGCAACAGGTTATGTAAAAATAGAGTCATTCAAAGATACAATAGTTGACACAAAACATTGTAAATATCTGTATATTACTGAAACTGTGTACGAATATCCAGGCATCTACAAAACTTATAAAATTGATTCATTGATAACATATCAAGACAATTCAAAGATTTATCTATTTACAAAAGGTAAGTTTGTACAGCTGTACGATTTCAATCCATCCATTGGAGATATTTGGGAAACGAGTGAAATTCCCAATTATTTCAATTATACACCGACCTCAGCTGATTCCTCAGGAACTAGTTTGTGCCCTGCAGGTAAGGTTGTAGTAGATAGCATTAAAACTGTTTTTATAAACAATCAGTCATTCAAAGCTATTTATACAAGACCCTATAATCTTTCGAAAAAATATTATTCTGGAGTCATTATAGAAGGCATTGGTTGCTTAGATTATATATTGCCGAATGATTTGTGTTATCCAATTGTTGACATTCCACGACCTAGCAATTTAAGATGTTATAATTCACCCAGTTTTTCTCATTCCTGGTCTAATAGGGCATGCGACTATACTACAGGGGTAGAAAAATTGAGTTTTAAAACGAATGTGACAATTTATCCTAATCCATCAAATGATTTACTTAACATAAAGATTAGAAATCAAGAAGTTACATTTCCAGTAAATTTAACAGTATTATCTCTTTCTGGGATAGAGCTTTTAAATGAATCGATAAAA
>CAIYTJ010000649.1 GCA_903929065.1 uncultured Bacteroidales bacterium
GCATTCAAAACAGTTTCAGAGTACATTAAAACAGAATTACCTAATGAGGAGGAATTTAAAAATCTTTCAGATGAAAAGAAGAAGGAAAAAATTAAGGAGCTAAAATCATTTTTTCAGCGACTTGATAATAGTGCTGAAATGCGTTGCAGATTCGACATGCAAATTGCACCTCCTGATATTCTCATTACGAATTTCTCAATGCTGAGTATAATGCTAATGAGGGCAGTTGATTCGGGGATATTTGATGAAACAAGAAAATGGCTTGATTGTGACGGTTTATCAGAACATGATAAAATAACCGAAAAGCCAAATCGGATATTTCATTTGATTATTGACGAATTACATTTATATAGAGGTACTCAAGGAACGGAAGTAGCATATTTGCTCAAGCTCGTACTGGATAGGTTAGGGCTGCATCCGCATCATCCCCAACTACGGATACTTGCATCAAGTGCTTCTATTGTTGCAGATGAATCCAAAGAAGGGAAAAAAAGCAAGGAATTTCTCGAGGATTTTTTTGGAGTTGACTGGAGTAAGAAGCCATTCAAAATAATTGAAGGGAAAAATAATCCAATTGCTGAATTTCCTGTGAATGGAAAAAAACTTCCGATAAGCCCATTTAAAGACCTTGCTATTACATATTCGGAAGTAAAAGAAAATGTTTCAAATCCTCTGTTCATTTCTATTTGCGAAAAAGTAGCCACAGAAATTGCAACCATTTTTGACATTCCACAACAAGGAAATGGAATTGAAAAATTTCTGAGGGTAATTACAGATCCCATTTTGCTTTTGAAAGAAAGATTGTTTTCGCCGTGCGAAAATTATAAGGCAGTTTGTTCAATTATAGCGGATGGTGATGATTCCGAAGAGCAGTTTTTCGCTGAAACAATTTTCGAGGAAACAGTAACAAAAACCGATTTGCAGAATGCGTTAAGAGGGCTGCTAATTGCCAGAGCATTACTTGATGAAAAAGAGTTTGCAGATAAAATAAAGCTGCCTGAGAAAAGAAAATTGCCCCGATACCGGTTTCATTTTTTCTTTAGAAATATTGAAGGTCTCTGGGCATCTGTTAATCCTGATGATATAGACAAAGTAGATTACATAGATAATGAAAGAACTTGCGGAAAGCTTTATTCGACTTCACAAATCAACTCTGAAAAAGGAAATAGAATTTTAGAATTGCTTTACTGTGACAATTGTGGAACGACTTTTTTCGGCGGGAGCAGGTCAATTGGTAAGAATAAAACTTGGGAATTATTACCTCTAAGTCCAAAGATAGAAGGCATACCAGAAAAAACGCCTGGAAAATTAGTTGACAAAAGAACCTATCAGGAGTATGGAATATTTTGGCCACAAGGAAAACAAAAATTCACAAAACACGCACAGCGTTATGGTCGAAATGCAGGTCTGGAGGCAGACAACTGGAATGACCAAACTCTAATAAATCCGAATGATAATCGTGATTACATTTCTCAATGGATTCCTGCGATTTTAAATGTAAAGTCAGGGGATGTGGATACTGGAAATAAGAATGATAAAGACATCCCACAAGACTGGATTAATGGAAGAATGTTTGTTATTTTCTTTAATGGGAATGATGTCGCAAACGACTTATGGCTTTCCCAAAACTTGGTTCACGATACTCATTACGCACTTCCCTGTGTGTGTCCCTGCTGTGGAACGGATTACTCTGAGAAGAAAAGCAGGAAAACAACATTACGAGCCTTCAGAACCGGTTTTGCAAAGACCAGCCAGATTTTTGCGAAAGAGTTAATGCTTCAATTGCCGGACAAAGTTGATGAAAGAAAATTAGTAGTATTTTCTGACAGCCGCGAAGATGCCGCCCAAGTTGCAAATGGGATTGAAAGAAATCACTTTACGGATTTACTAAGAGAAACCTTACTCTATGAACTTCATTCAAATATTTTGAAGAAAAACGATCTCATTATTGCTTTTGATAATGCAGATGAAAACACAAAGAAGAAAATTGAAAATGAACAACCAAATATCTACCAGGAAATAAATACTCTTTTTTATAATGCTAATTCGCCCAACAAACAAGACAAAGAAAAAGCATTAGAGAAAATCAATCAGATCAGAACCAAGTCTATTAACGTTCGTGAACTTGTTGATCTCTCTCCTTCATTCAATCTTGCGCCGATTGTAAAGAATCTTTCAAAACTCGGAGTAAATCCAGGAGGTTTGAATATTTCAATTCGGCAAAGAGAAATAGCAAAAGATGTTTGGAAAGAGTGGTATGACCTAATTGACTATGTGACTGATGAGTGGAAGGCACAGGCAAATTTGAATTCCTTTATTCAAGAAATTAGAAATAATTCGTTTGACGAATTGTCTCAAATGTTTTTTGGGCAACTATTTTACTCATTTGAATCCTCTGGATTTGGATACCTCTCGATAAATCCAAACCGTCCTGAAATAAAACAATTTGCAGGTACTTTGAATATCCGTCCAGACCTATATTTAGATATAGTAAACAGTTCAATCCGAATTTTAGGCGATAAATACAAACACAACTATTCAGATTTTCCAAATAAAACCGCATTTACGAATTTTAACTCATTACCACCAACGCTGAAAAGGTGGATCAGAAATGTTGCTTCTAAAAATATTCTTAATCCGGATGATTTAGGGAATGCTATTTTTGAGACTTTACATGGTTCGGGAGTTTTAGATTCGCAAAGAGGTTTAATCATTGAAAACTTATTTATTAAAGTCTCAACAGACGAAAACCAAATTTGGAAAGGTACGCTTGTAAACAGACCACATTTGCATACATCGGGAGGCATCTGCACATTTGCAGGGACTACACGAGATGATATTGTTTCAACCTCACTGATTTTATCAGACGAAAATTGCAAGGACATATGGGAGAGGAATTATTTGGCATTTAACGCCATTACGGAGCAACGAAAACCTATCCGCCTGCACTGTGAGGAACTCACCGGGCAAACAGATGACCAATTTGAAAGGCAGAGGCATTTTAGAAATATTATTCTTCCACGAGAAGGAATTAGAGAAGTAAAAACAATTGACTTATTAAGTGTAACTACGACACTTGAAGTCGGCGTTGATATAGGCGCGTTGCAGGCGGTTATGTTGGGCAATATGCCGCCACAAAGATTTAATTATCAACAGAGAGTCGGCAGAGCAGGTCGTAGGGGCCAAGCATATTCGGCAATACTAACTTTTTGTAGAGGTAGAAGTCACGACGAATTTTATTTTGCAAATCCGCATAAGATTACAAATGATCCACCCCCCACACCATTTCTGACAATGAATCAAGACCGGATATTTAAGCGGCTACTTGCGAAAGAAATTTTCAGAAAAGCATATACGCAAACACCAATCAATATTTCGAACGATGAAAAATCAAGTATTCACGGTGAATTTGGGACAATTGGAGGAGAGGATCAAACAAATTGGTTGATTTATTCAACACAAATCATAGGTTGGATAAACAGTCACAAAAATGAGATAGAGAAAACAGTAGATGCCTTAATCACACCAGAATTACTGGAACAACGAAATAAATTTATTGATTGGGTATGTGATGTGGACACAAACGGAGGATTGATAAAAAAGTCACAGAGTGTTATTGATAATAACGAAATTTCATCTGACGATGTTTCTCAGAAATTAGCAGAAGGTGGGATTTTGCCGATGTTCGGAATGCCCACTACAGTAAAAAACTTATATCATGGAATCAGCAAGCGGTTTGAGCCACTTTTAATTGATAGAGATCAGGCAATGGCAATTTATGAGTTTGCCCCAGGAGCGCAGAAAACAAAGGATAAAGCAATTCACACTGTTATTGGATTCAGTTCGCCTTTTACAGAGAAGCTATCTCAATATGGAAGTCCAAATTTTGATGGAGGCCCGTTTTATATAAATAAATGGATGACCAGATGCAAAACCTGTGGAGTATTTAGAACTTATGAAAAGGAAGAGGATTTTCAAGGGGCTGAGTCCGCTTGTTTGGCCTGCGGTGAATCAGATTCCAATTATCAAAAACCGGTTTTGCTAAAGGCGCCTAAAGCATACAGGACAAATCTTGCACAGGGAAGTGATTCAAAAGAGGATTCACTAATTCTTTTATCAAGACCACCCATTTTTGCAGAGTCGAATAATGAAGATGATAACAAAACAGAAAATGATACAATCAGAAACACAAATATTTCAATAACAGATAGAGATGTTACATGGAGAGTAAACACAAATGCAGATAATTTTTTTCAAGGTAGACGGTACAACATCGTAAATAAATACCCTTTCGGCCAACGAATAGGATACCGATTTAAAGAACAATGGCTTCTCAACGAATTTTCAGGTCGTTATTTCGATAACAACGGGTACTCAATGGAAGCATTCCCAATTGCTGAATCACAGGAGGAATCAATAGCTTTAGCAAGTAATAAAAAAACTGAAATTTTAAGATTGGCTCCGGCAGCAGTTCCGTTAGAACTGAACCTAAATATGGTTTCCGGCGAAAATGATTTACCTTATATTAGAGCACAATCCTACGGGGTACGTGCCGGCTATTATTCTGCAGCGTTTCTATTCCAAAGAATTATTGCTGACAAACTTGATGTTGATCCTGCCGAAATTGAAATTGCGGATATCTCAAGGAAACCATTGAACGATGATACCGATAGATACGTTGCTGAAATAATCCTGACGGATGAATTACCTAATGGTTCAGGTTTCGTTAGACACTTGTATAACAACTTTGAAACAGTTATCTCAGACGCAATTTCGCCGCCTGACGAAAAAGTGTATTTAAAGAAAATTCACTCTCACTCCCATTCCGGTTCTTGTCGGGATTCTTGTTATGAATGTTTAAAGGTCTATCGCAACATGAATTACCATAGTCTGCTTGACTGGAGATTAGCGTTGTCAATGATTCGTGTAATGACTGACGAAACATTTGTTTGCGGTGCTGATAAAAACTTTGACTTTGTTGAATTGAATGGTTGGCTTGAAAATGCAACCGCTTTGAGAGATTCATTTGTTCAAAGTTTTGGCTACACCCATAAAGGAGAAGTGAATGGTCTTCCAATTATAAAGTGGGGAGCAGATAAGAGAAATATTATTGTAATTGTTCACCCGTTTTGGAATGTAACTAATTTGAATTATGATGAAAATTGGTTGGCTAAAACAATTACTGCATTGCGTAGAGAGGTGTCTGCTTCTAATGGCACATTAAGCATCATTGATACATTTAACCTACATAGAAGACCTGGTTGGTGTTATGAAAAATTGGTTATCAGATAATGAATCAAGTTACAAAGATAGATTTTAAGAAAATACAGAGGATTTCACCAAGCCAATTTTATTCAATGAAAAATTGTGCTTACAAATCTTTATTGGCAGAGGCATTGAATAAAAAACCATTGCTTCCAGTTTCAGCTAATGCTTATTATGGAACGGTTTTACATAAAATGCTTGAGCTGATTTCCAAAGGCGTTATTAAAAATGAGGGGGATTTCGATAAAATATTTATAGAGCAAATTAACTTTATGGAAAAAAAATTAAAAGCCGAGGGCTACGGTTTTTTTGTTCCACTTCAAAAAAAGGTTAAGGACTTTATAATGAAAAAGATTTTGTTGAAGGAACATTTGCAAAATATTCCTGTCCGGGCTTTTCGAGCTAATAGCGTAAAATTCCATTCTGAAAAATGGTATGAATCAAATGACGGCTTAATTGGTGGAAAAATTGATTTGGTAATTGAAGTAGGACAAGAAGTTGAAGTCCTTGATTTCAAAACAGGGGCAATAACACAAGATGTATTGGACGATGATGGTGAACTTAACTCAGAAGTAAAAACAGAATATAAAGATCAATTAAAACTTTATGCCTACTTGTACTTTGAAAACACAGGTAAATTTCCATCACGATTAAGTTTGGTTGATTTAACGAAACAAAAATTTACCGTTGACTTCTCTCAGGAAGAGTGTCACGCTATTTTTGACGAAGCAAAGTCTCTATTGAAGTCAACGAATACTTGTGTTGATACTGGAGCATTTTCAGCGAATCCAACTGAAGGGAACTGCAAGTATTGTTTATACCGTCCAGCCTGTTGCTTTTATTTGAATTACTTAGAAACGGATTGGTCTTTTAACGATCTTTCCGGTTCAGTCCAAAATGTTTTGATGTTTCAGAATGGAAATGTGAGTTTATTCTTAGAAGCTGGTGGTCAGAAATTTACCATTTCAAATTTTCCATCCGAAAAATTTGATGAATTTAATGGCTATAGGAATAAAAAAATAAATATTTTCAATCTTAAGAAAGAAACAAGAGAGTTTTTTTACTCGGCAATAAAGACTACAGTAGTGTATGAATAAACAAGAAGAAAAAATTCCGATTCTCTCTTTCTACTCAGGTGGAGGTTTTATGGATATGGGATTTGAAATGGCGGGATTTGAAATTGCGTGGACAAATGAGTATGATGAAACTTTTGTAAAGCTACATTCAGCCGGAATTACTTCATGGCGAAAATCAAAGGGAAATAGTGTTAAGGCAGAGATTTTTAATAAAAAGTCTATACTAGATATATCATCTGCTGAAATTAAAGTAGAGGCTTTCCCTAACGGCATCCCTGAACATTTTGGGATTATTGGTGGGCCTCCCTGTCAAGATTTTAGCATAAATGGAAACATGGTGGGTTTTGAGGGAGAACGTGGGAAACTTACAACTGTTTATTTTGATAAAATACTTGAGCTGCGCCCAACATTTTTTGTAATGGAAAATGTTACTGGACTTACTAAGGGTAAATCCACCAAAGAACATTTAATCAAATTGTTGAACCGGGTAGAAAAAGAATATAGGTATAGGCGTTTAGATCGCAATAATGTAGCTTTGCCTTATGGAGAGGCGAATTACCTTTGCAGGTGTGA
>CAIYTJ010000650.1 GCA_903929065.1 uncultured Bacteroidales bacterium
TAACTCCAACAGCAAGGCACAGAGCATTCCCGCCGCGAAACACCAGATTACGGTAATAACCCTGTTATTTTTCATTGATTGATTCTCCGCCCAGGACGTTTGATACCTGCCGCTTCACAAACCCCAGCCACTGCCCGGCTGGCGGTTTCATAAGATATGCCGTCATTAGTATTCATTGCTGCTAATCTGGCAACTACCAGAATCCCTTGAGCTCTATCCTTGCCAGTAGCGCAAATTAATGAAAATTCCAGAATTCCGAAATTCTCAACCATGTTCCCGGAAGAAGATAATCCCAACTTCGGGATAGCGTTAAATGTTCCAGATAACTCCGGGAAATGCTTCTGTATTAATTCTGTAATTGCCATAACATCTTCACTGGTGATATTTTTTTTACTATTCGGAACATAGAAATAAGAAACCAGTGCGCCGGAAGTCCGGAAAAGATATTGCTGCTCAGCTTTGCGGACAACGAACCACGGCATTTTGCCATTTTGCACCAGAAATATTTCCAGAACAACAATTCCACAAAAGCCCAATATGAATGGAACGACGATTAATAAGAGCCTTTGTCTCAATCTATGTTTTTTATTATCATCCATAAATGCGCCCGCGCTGGTTTCATGTTACTTTCTTTTTTCTTCCGGCGAAAACATGTCGCATGCGACTCCAGCCAATCTTGCAGCCTCAACCACATGCGAAGGGGCATGAGACAGAAATGCGTCAACACCTTCCTGAATCTCTTCGTTGGTGAATCTTTCAGGATATAACGCCAAAGCGACTAAAAACGCGGCATCAGCCTGCCAGTCAATGAGATGAAAACCGATCTGATCATTATTGAGAATCTTGGTCTCATCTTCTTCGCCGCCGGAAAGTGCGACAGTAATACGAGAATTCACATCCGCCAGATAGCGAGCACCGTCTAATCTTTTACTCCGCTCTCCAGCAAGTTCACGAAAAATCTCTTCAACTCTGTCTCTTGCATTCATTATTCTCTCCAACGCTTAATCTTAACATCGCGATACATGATGAAACGGGCTTGTTATAAAATTTCTCTTTATACGCTGTCTGCAAAAATAATGATATACTGGTGATGCTTTTCTTACCCCGCTAAACACAATAATAATCCAGTGCTCGTATCGCGATATAAAATATGATAAATTTTTCCACCTTTTCGGATGGCCATTTTATTTTACCTGCAACTAATACAGCCTGACACGGCAAATTTTGTTATCAGGCAGCTCGCCAGCAGTGTTGACAGCATTTGCTAATCCCTCAAAATCAGGATATATCATTGCGCTATTTACATTCATTGAATTCAAGTATATCAAACAATCTTCTCGATTACTCGGGTCTTCCGGAATAATTATTTTATAAAGAATTGGATTATGAAGTTTACGAAATAAATCCTTGCCTGACTGGATCATATCTTCATACAAATTCTCTCTTTGTAATCGCCTCAACCACTCTTCAATCGAAAAACCTGACGGAGTATAGGTAAATAGTCCGCCTTGCCTGATAATTCTGGCATTATCAATAGAACTCTTTACGCTTTCATAAATCACTCGAGTTAAACTCATATCTGTATTAAAAATATTAGCACGTTCATCACGCAAATAAGCCCCCGATGGCAGCATTATATTGAAAAATCGCTCTATTAATTCTTGTGAGAAATTTCCCCTGAACCAATGTAGATAAAACCAAAAAAGCTCCAGCACTTCTGTGTCCAACGCA
>CAIYTJ010000651.1 GCA_903929065.1 uncultured Bacteroidales bacterium
CAAGCATTTGTTCGCCATTAATTCCCTGTGCGCCCTGTTCCTTTCCTTTTTTCAGAAACATGGTTTCGGCAGGATTATAAACCAAATCGTACAAAAAATGCTTTTCTAACAGATATTCGTAAGGAATTTCCGGCCATTCGTCGGAATGTGGATAGGTACCAACAGGAGTAGTATTTATGATAATCAGGTTCTCTTCCAGAATTTCCTTTGTAAGTTGTTTGTAAGTCAACCCGTTTTCACGTTTAGTCCGTGAAACGAAAGTGGTTTTAATTCCATTTTTATGCAGCACATAATCAATGGCTTTGGAAGCGCCGCCGGTACCAAGAATTAAAGCCTGTTTGTGGAAAGGCTGCAAAAACGGTTTAATTGAATTTTCAAAACCGATGGCATCGGAGTTATATCCTTTCAACATCAGATTCTTTCCTGAACGAATGAATTTAATGACATTCACCGCTCCTATTTCGCGGGCAGTTTCATCCAGTTCGTCCAAATACTCTATAACTTTTTGCTTGTAGGGAATGGTCACATTAATCCCGGAAAATTCAGTTTGCTCGATTAATAAGGAGAAATCCGTCATATTTTTCAACTCATACAAATCGTATTGAGCGTCGATATTTTCACGTTCAAACTTTTCTGTGAAGAATATCTTCGAGAAAGAATGAATTAAAGGAAGACCGATTAAACCGAAATGTTTCATTGGAAATTATTTCTTTTTGCGAACCGATTTGACAACCAACCAAATCACTAAAATTGCTCCCACGGCAAAAAATACGTAGGACAATTCATGGCTGTATCTATTGATTAAATCTTGCTGACCGTGAGCCACATATCCCAATAAAGCAAGGCAACAATTCCAAAGCCCTGCTCCCAAAGCGGTATAAAGGATAAAATTCAGGTAATTCATTTTGGCCAAGCCGGCTGGAATAGATATCAAATGACGTATAACCGGAATAAAACGACCGACAAAAGTGGACGTTTTACCATGTTCATTAAAGAATTTCTCTGATTTTTGAATTTTCTCGCTACTTAACAAAAATAATTTTCCAAGTTTACTATCTGCAAATTTATAAACGACAAACCGACCTAACCACTTTGACATCAGGTAATTAAACGAAGCTCCTATCAATGCACCTATAGTTCCGAAAAGAATAATCAGGAAAATATTCAGGTGGGAATCGGGTTCCAATGCTACAAAAACCGCCGGTGGAATTACCATCTCTGAAGGAACCGGTAAAATGGAACTTTCAGCAGCCATTAGAGCTGTAATACTGAAATAATTTGTATTTTCTTTATACCAGTTTTCGATATGCTGAATAAAAGATACAGACTCCGTATTGGTGGGTAAAGATTGAGTTTTTGATGTGGCGTTTACATTGAAAATTGTGAGCAAAACAAATGAAATAATGAGTAATTTCCTGAACATAAGTATATTTTCGGTTTTAAATTAGATTCAACTCTTCCGCTTCCGGACATAATTCCATAAACAGAACAATTGCATCTTTGTCTTTAGAAATGGCTTCGTGAAGAAAAATAGTAGATTGTTTTAAATCGTCCAGTTTGAAATAACATACTGCAATAAAAAGATTAGCATATTCAATGTACTCATCCTGTTCTATAGCTGCCAAATAATATTTAATAGCCAACTCAAATTCAGCTTTTTCCATACAAATATTGGCAATGGCCATCAATGTATCCGGTTGTTCGTGATCAATGGAGATAGATTTTATATATGCCAGCAATGCACTATCAACTTCATTCAGTCCAATATAAGCCTCTGCCATATAAACCCAGGCATCAGCTGCATTGACATTGATAACCAACGCGCGTTCTATATATGGTTTGCTTTCGGCAAATTTCTCCTGTTCAAGCAGACATATGGCAATTCCGGTAAGAGCATCATAATTTTCCTCATGTGCTTCAAGCGATAGTTTGTAGAATGTAATGGATTCATCGTATTTTTCCAGCTTTTCATAACATTCGGCTATAAAAATATCGGTTTGCCAGTTTCCGTATGCTGAAATCCTTTTATATTCTTCGTATGCTTCAATCGCTTCTTCGAATTGGTTCAATTGGAAATGAACATGCGCTTTCTGTACCCAGGTAAGTGAATCATTTTCATCAATCGCCAGTGCATAATCGTAAGCTTCAAGAGCTTTGGGAAAATCAAGCAACGCAAAATAAAGCTGACCCAAATTGAACCATGCTTCATTAGCAAACGGATCAATTTCGATAATTTCAAGATTTATAGCAATGGCTTTATCAAAATTTTCATTTTGTTCGTAACAAAATGCCAGTTCATAAAGCAATTCCGGATTTAATTTATCAAAATTATAACCTTTTTCGAGTAATTCAAGAGCAATATCATTTTCGCTTTGTCCGAGATACAAATAGGCAATATCCAGACAAACATTATCCAGATCGTCCGATTCATCAGCAATTAATTTATCAACAAGCATTCGGGCTTCAATTTGCCGATCGAGTTTTAGCAATACTTCTATTTTAAGCAGAATAACTTCATAATCGTTCGATTCCGCCAACGAATCCAACACACGAAATGCTTTTTGATCGTCTCCGGTGATAAGATAAATTTTGGCTCGTTTTGTTTTTAATGCACTGTTATTCGGATGAAGTTGTAGTCCAAGATCAATAGCTTTGGTGCTGTCTTTGGTACGACCGCGGCGCAAATAGTATTCAACGATATTTTCCAATTCTTCGACATCGAAATAACCTTTGGCTTTTCCGGAAAGAAATTGTTCGTATCGCTGAACCAAATCATTGGACTCATCGTCCATCGAATAAGATAATTTGCGGCTCATATCTTTTATTTTTGGCAAAAATAGCATTTTAAATGCAATAAAATAAACCGTTTACAAAAAAGTTATTAACAGCCAAGCGCATTTAAATTGAATTTTCACATACCAATCACCCAATTTTTACGTTTTAGGAATGATATTTGATAATGTCAGGTGTTCAAAGTTCGTACCAAAAGTAATTACCTATTCAATTGTTTGACTTTGAAGTTTCAACCGTTGAACTTTTCAACTTTTAATTTGTATCTTTGCTACAAGTCACACTCAAACTGATTTCTTATGCATTTTTCAGCATTATTCACACACTGCCCGGCTTGCGGCTCTGATAAATTTGTTCAAAACAACGTGAAATCAAAACGTTGCGAATCGTGTGGCTACGTTTTTTACATAAATGCCTCGGCAGCAGTCGCAGCTTTTATTGTAAACGAAAAAGGAGACTTATTAGTTTGCAAACGGGGAAAAGAACCTGAAAAAGGAACGATGGACCTGCCCGGAGGTTTCGTGGATGAAAATGAAACAGCCGAAGAAGCAATCAGTCGCGAAATTGCCGAGGAATTAAATGCAAAAGTAGTGGAATCTGACTATCTTTTTTCATTACCGAATCAATACGAATACAGTGGATTAACCGTCCCAACACTGGATATGTTTTTTTCCTGCAAGCTTAAAAAAAATGCAGATTTAAAACCTGCAGACGACGTTGAAGATTGTTTTTTTGTTCCGTTGAATGAATTAAAACCTGAACTTTTCGGGTTAAAATCAATAAAGGAAGCAGTTCAACTGTTTTTGAAAGAAAATACTACCAAATTTTAGAGATCAATTAATTATCATAGATTTATGAAAAAGATAATCCTTTTAAGTTTTCTGATAAATGTATCTATAGGATTGAGTTTTGCTCAACACACGCAGATTTTTACAAACTCTGAAGCAACCTTTAGTCAGGGAAAAGAATTGTATAATGATGGAAAATTTGCTGCTTCATACCGGAATTTTGAAGAATTCCTTAAAACAGCAAATGTGAATCAGGTCGGGCGGATAGAAGAAGCACAATATTATCTGGCAGCCAATGCATTCGAATTGCGACAGAAAAATGCGACTGTTTTGTTGAAAGATTATTTGTCATTGCATCCTTATACGCCTTTTTTCGATCAATTAAATTACATGTCAGGAATTCTGGCTGTTGAAAACAAAAATTTTGACCAGGCGCTGGTTTTCTTCAATTTGGTAAAGGAAAAACGATTGGGTCAGCGTGAACGGGTTGAATGTTTATTTTCAAAAGGTTACGCATTACTTCAAACTAAGAACTATCCAGCTGCATCAACCATTTTTAAAGATTTAAAGGTTGGTGACACGCGTTACAAGCTGTCGTCGACTTATTATTATGCTTATTCCGAATATTGCCAGAAAAATTACACGGTGGCTTTGCCGGAGTTTTTGAAACTGGAAAATAATCCGGCATACAAAAACATTGTTCCGTATTATATTGTCCAGATTTATTACGCTCAGAAAAACTATGACGAATTGTCAGGCCGCACAGATGCGTTACTCAAAAACAATCCGGACAATAAAAACAATGCCGAGATTTACCGGATTGCCGGCGAAATTGCTTACCGGAAACACGATTATGCAAAAGCAATCAGCTATCTGAAAAGTTATGAAAAGCTTTTCCCACAGGTACTGCGAAATGATATGTATTTGCTGGGATTGTCGTATTTTCAGACAAACGATTATTCCAGTGCGGTAAAGTATTTATCTAAAGCAACCACCGAAAAAGACGAAATGACTGAAAATGCTTACCTGCATTTGGGAAATTCATACGTGAAACTGAGAGATTACAGCAATGCCAGAATGGCCTATGAAGCTGCTTTGCGAACAAACTTCAACAAAACGGTGCGTGAAGAAGCCATGTTCAACTATGCGCTGACTTCGTACGAAACCACTACGGCTTTCGGAGAATCAATTTCGGCATTTGAGCAATTCCTGGCCGAATTTCCGGATTCAAAATACGCCGATAAAGCGTATGATTATCTGATTTCTGTTTATATGACCACCAAAAACTATGATGCTGCTTATCTATCCATTCAGAAAATAAAATCGCCGAACGCCAAACTGCTCGAAACCAAACAGTATTTGTTATACCAACTCGGAACACAGGCTTTCACACAAAATAACCACGACAAAGCGATTGATAATTTCACACTCGCACTTCAATGTTTACCCACGGGAAAATATTCGGCTGAATGTTTATACTGGCGAGCCGAAAGTTTATACCGTACCAATCAAACCGAAGCTGCCATCATAGATTTGAAAGCATTTTTCAAAAATAGTTATTCAAAATCGAGCCATAACTGCACCGCAGCTGATTATTCGCTGGCTTATGCTTACTTCTCAAAAAAGAATTACACAGAGTCGCTTAGCTGGTTTCTGAAATATGTGGACGCTGAAACCAACACAAGGGCAACCACTTATCCTGACGCGTTGAACCGAATCGGCGATTGTTATTTTTACGCACGTAATTTTACTAAAGCAGAAAATTATTATGCCAAAGCAGCTTCAGCAAGCCCGAATACAGCTGATTATGCTTTATTTCAGGCGGCTTATGTGACCGGGTTGCAGAAAAACTACGAAGGAAAAATAACTAAACTCGAAAACCTGATTACAAACTATCCTAAATCGGAATACGTGGATGATGCTTTGTATCAAATCGGGCGATCGTATTTGATGATGGAGAATAATGCCAAAGCAGTTTCTACTTACGAACGCCTCCTTGCAGCACAACCAACAAGCGAAATGGCTCGAAAAGGTGCACTGGAAATCGGCATGATTTATTTCAATCAAAAAGATTATGACCGTGCCATTTCGGCCTATAAAAATGTAATTTCGAAATATCCCGGAACAGAGGAAGCCAATACCGCCCTTGAAAGCCTTGAAACTGTATACATTGAAAAAGATGACGTCGGAACTTACATTGCTTACACTAAAACGTTGGGGCATGGCGTAAAGTCTGCCGGTGTCAACCGCGAAGATTCAATTTCTTATATAGCCGCCGAACGGCAATATATGAATGCAAATTATGCAAAAGCAATCAACGGAATGCAGAATTACCTGAATAAATATTGCGCGGGCGGACGGTATTGCACCACAGCGCAATATTACCTGGCCGACAGTTATTACCGGACCGAAGATAAACCCAATGCCTTGAAAGCCTATCAGAATTTACTGAGAATAACGGGCAATCAATATACCGAAGAAGCCACAATCCGTTGCGCCGAAATCACGTATGATCAAAAAGATTATGCTTCGGCATTGACCTATTTTACCCAACTGCAAACAGTATCCCAAAGTACCGAAAACAAAAACGTGGGACGGCTGGGTGTTTTGCGTTGCAGTTATTTCCTGAATGACAATCAAACTACCGTAAAAATTGCCAATGAAATAACCGCCGATCCACATTCGAACGAAGAATTGAAAGCCGAAGCTATATATAACCGTGCCAAAGCTTATGTGGCATTAAACCAATTGAACGATGCAGAAACCGATTTGAAAATACTTTCTGCAGATACGCGTACTGAAAACGGTGCCGAAGCCAAATTCCTTTTAGCAAACTTGTACTTCGATCAGGGTAAAATGACGGAATGTGAAACGGAAGTAATGGACTTTGCCAAAAAGAACACACCTTATCCATTCTGGTTGGCTCGCAGCTTTGTATTACTGGCCGATGTTTATATCAAACAAAATAATGATTTCCAGGCAAAACAATATTTGATTAGCTTGCAGAAAAATTATAAAACGGCTGATGAAATTCAGACCATGATTACTGACCGACTGAATGCAATCAGTGAACGGGAAAAAAAGACAATTATCAATTAATCAATTTCCAATTATTCAATTTTCAATTGTGAATTAAAAGAAATCAAACAATGAGAACTTCCAAATATATAGCTGCAATCGGATTGATAATAAGTAGTTCTGCTTTTTCATTAGAAGCTCAGGACACCATTTTGAACCGAAGTGTTTCGGTGGAACGGGAGTACCGCCCGGTGATTCAGGATGCCGGGAAAATAAACTCTGTGCCTCAGGTTTTAGAACCAAGCGTTGTGAAAACACCTGCCACGTACAGCGATTTCAACCTGCCGCTCAATGCCGATTATAATATTCACACCTTGGCTGCTGCAGAACTTGCACCCGAAAAACCGAATAACAAGGAAGGTTTTGCGCGCATTGGGCTTGGAAATTACCTGAACACGCTGGTTGATTTTGCCTATCCGGTTATCAACACACCCGATATAAAGTTGGATTTTTCGTTGAATCATTTGGCAACTTTTGATACGAAACAAATGCATTCCACCACCAAAGCTGCCTTGTCATTCGATAAACTTTTTAAAACATTTGATTTGTACGCCGGCGTGGGTGGCGGTCATGAGTATTTCAAATATTATGGCGACAATTTCAATCGCGACAGTGTGGTTGATTTAAGTAATCTGGCAGTCACCAAAGGATATAATACGTATATTGAAATGAATCCTGCCGGAGTCAATGCTCCGAGGTTATTCAATTTGAATATGATTGCCGGCGAACCGAACGGTGAAACGTTCTGGCGGTTCAATTCCACTATTGGCGTACGTTCGTTACCATTGTCGACTGATTTGCATTATCTGGCCGAAGTTCATTACAATATCTTCAGTTCGCTCAATGGCCTTACCGAAAACAATGTTCATACAAAAGCCAGTTTCAATTCACCAAATCAGAAAAACCGGATGGGAATTGACCTTGACATGAACAATATGATGTACAATTCTACGGGCGGAACTCAGCTTAATTTCTGGAACAACTACACCGTCTTAATGCTGAATCCGTATTACAGCATAGAACGTGAAAACTGGAACGTTCGGCTCGGATTGAAAGCTGCATTTTCGTTCGTTCACGGCAATTTCATAAATCCTTCGGCTGATGTGGTTGCCGAATGGAAGCCTTTTCCGAAATTTTTGTCGATTTATGGCGGCCTGACCGGCGATTACAAAGTGAATACGCTCGATAAAATTTATAGCGAAAATCCATACCTTTTTTCCGGCATTCGGGTGAACGACACCTATTCGCCATCCAATCTGTTTGCCGGAATTAAATTGAAAATAGTGTACAATCTGTTGGTTGATGCGTATGTAGATTTTCGTCAAATTAATAACCAGTATTTTTTCGTAAACAAGGAATACCTGCAGGTAAATCCGGCACTAACCAGTAATCCATCAGCAGATTCATATCTCTTTACCGACCGTTTCAATGTGATTTACAGTAATGCCACATTATTTAAAACAGGTGTCCGAATGGCTTACAACTATCAAAATACCGTGGACGTGGAACTGAAAGGTGCTATCAACAACTGGACTGTGAGCACCGAACCGTACGCCTGGAACAAACCGAAATACGAAGCTGAATTGAACGTAGGTGTAAAAATAAACCCAAATCTGAGCGTATCGGCAAATGCTTATTACGAAGGCGGACGCTTTGCCAAATTAGGTACATTGGCAGTACCCATGAGCGACAAAGTGGATATCAACCTCGGCGTTTCCTACAAATACAACAGCTGGCTGACCGCTTTCGGCAAAATAAACAACCTCATCAATAATCAATTCCAGAATTTCTACGGTTATGACGTACAGGGCACTAACCTGATGATTGGGGCTGCCTTTACCTTCTAGCCGAACAAAATAATTTAACGCACTTAGTCAAACTGAACTCAGTTTATCAAAAACCGTTAACGTACTGGGGCAAACTGGATCCGGTTTATGAGAATACGTTAACGTATTGGGATAAACAGAAGTCAGTTCATGCAAAAACGTTAACGTACTGGGGCGAACTGGAATCAGTTTACCCCAGTACGTTAAAACATATCATAGATTATTCATTCTGTATTCTCGAAACTATAAAATACCGGAATAATTGAGTTTGATTATCGATTTTCATTAACCTACCTAACAATACATTAAAATTAAATTCATACATTTGCCCTGCATTAATATACAGAAAATAATTTAAGACGCCTTTGCAGGGCGTTTTCGCAGATAAAACAATTTTTAAAATAAAATTTTCATGAAAAAACTAATGATCTTTTTGCTTGCACTCAGCCTGTTTGCCGGGATGCGAGCCGACGAAGGCATGTGGATGCTGCCTTTAATTCAAAAACTAAACATCCAGAAAATGAACGGTATGGGTTGTACACTTACAGCCGAACAGATTTACAGCGATCAGAATGTAAGCCTGAAAGATGCTGTTATTATTTTTGGCAATGGATGTACCGGTGTGATGGTTTCTAATCAGGGTCTGGTTTTTACCAACCACCATTGCGGTTACGATGCTATTCAGCAACGCAGTTCTATGGAACACAATTACCTGAAAGATGGATTCACAGCCGAAAAACTTTCTGACGAAATCCCATGTCCCGGCTTGACCGTGCGATATTTGGTTCGCATCGAAGATGTAACCGAACGTATTGTTTCACAACTGCCGGATAATTTGCTTGGCAAAAAACGTACTGATAAAATTGACTCCATTTCTGGCGTTATACAGAAGAGTATTCCAAAAGAAAAAGGAATTTCAGGTCGAGTTCGCTCATTTTATTCGGGCAACGAGTTTTATTTATTCGTTTATCAGGAATTCAGCGACATCCGTTTTGCCTTTGCTCCTCCGGTTGCAATTGGTAAATTTGGAGGCGAAACCGATAATTGGATGTGGCCACGTCACACTGGTGATTTCTCGGTTTTCCGCGTTTATTGCTCACCGGATGGCAAACCGGCAAAATATTCAAAAGATAATGTGCCTTATTCACCAAAACGATTTGCCACCATATCCAATCAGGGTTACCAACCGGGCGATTATACTATGATTATGGGAAATCCCGGCATGACCACCCGTTATTTATCATCATGGGGCGTGAATAACCGAATGAAATGTACCAATCAGGCTCGCATCGATGTTCGTGGAGCTAAACAAGACGTTTGGCACTCGTTTATGCGTGCCGACAATGCCATTAATCTGGCTTATTCCAGCAAATTTGCCCGCAGTGCGAACTACTGGAAAAACAGTATCGGCATGAATAAAGCCATTCTCAAACTGGATGTTATTACCAAGAAACAAGAACAGGAAAAAGCCTTTACTGCCTGGGTAAATAAAACTCCTGAACGTCAGTCCAAATACAAGGATGTACTTCAAACGCTACAAGAAGGATATGCCAAAATCTATCCGTTGAGCCGTGCCATGAACTTTTTAATGGAGTCGTTGATGACCGGTGTGGAAATGCCACGTATTGCCAGTCAGGTGGATAGATTGATTAAAAAGAATATGCCGCAGGATTCATTGCTGATTCAAACTGCCGAAATTTATAAAGATTATTATCCAGCAGTTGATCAGGCTACCATGGTTGCCATGTTAGACGTTTACAAAAAATCGGTTGACGCTGATGCATTGCCTGAATTTTATAATGCGATTCAGAAAAATTATAAAGGTGATTTTGCAAAATACGCCAAATTTGTATTCGAAAAATCTGATTTTAGTTCTTTAGAAAAGATTACGAAAGCAATTAAAAATAAGAAAACCGACTTTTCAAAAGACCCGGCTATTATTTTCTCACAAGAAGTTAGAAAATCTATGGAAAACATCCGTGGTGATGAATACACACAAACAAATGAAAAGATCCGCGATGCCGAACGTTTGTTTGAAAACGGAATTAAAGCAATGGCTGCCGAAACCGGCAAACCCATGTATCCGGATGCAAATTCAACCATGCGTCTGACATTTGGAAAAGTTGGAGGTTACGAAGGTGCCGATGCTGTGGATTATAAATATTATACCACCACCAAAGGAATACTGCAAAAAGGAATTGCAGGTGATGAGGAATTTGATGTGCCAGTAAAACTCAAAAATGCCATTCAAGAAAATAATTATGGCGCATACCTCGACCAGAAAACCGGTGAAATGCATGTGGCTTTCCTTAGCAATACCGACATTACCGGTGGAAATTCTGGAAGCCCGATTTTCAATGCAAAAGGAGAATTGCTTGGACTTGCCTTTGATGGAAACTGGGAAGCCATGAGTGGTGACATTGTTTTCGAACCGGATTTGCAACGTACCATCAGTGTCGATGTTCGCTATATTTTATTCATCATGGATAAAATTGGAGGTGCAAAACGTTTGATTGAAGAATTGAATATCAAATAAATAATTTCCAAATTTATAAAAGGCATTTACAGGTTTCTGTAGATGCCTTTTTTGTTATCAAATATTAGCGGATTTGGTTCAATCATTTTGAAAGTATGTAAACATTTAGGTATGTTTACAACTCCATTTTATAGATATTTCTTTATAATGCAACAAATTATAAAATAATTAACTGTAATTATCAAAACATAATGACTAAAAGTTGAGTTATAAATAAAAACAATCTATTACATTTGCTTTAGTATTTTCAAAACAAGAAACATTTTTTTTATTAATTATAAACTATTTCGCGTATGAAAACAAAAATCCTTTTTTTAGCTCTGTTTATTACAGCATTCTCACAAGGCTATGCTCAGACAAAAGATCCTGTTTATTTGGAAGTAATTTCAAACAAATCAAAAACGATTAATTATACTGTTGGGGTGTATCCTGCAACATGTTCATTTGACAAAGAAAACAACAGAACTACTTTATCAATCCGCATTTTAAACAATGGATCGGAGGAATTGGTGTGGTCAAAATCGAATCATGTAATGGTTATTTTGAAGGACAATACTATGTCTTATAATTACAAAACTGTTGCTGAATCAGGAAAATTCGCTTGTGCATACACTATTGATGCAACAAAGGGTTATCATGAACAAACGTTATGTTTTGATGGAGAATTTAGTGCAAGCGACATTGCCAATGTTTATTTGCTACAGGGAGGTGACATTTATAAATTAGTTTATTATAAAGGTTCCTGAAACATCAAAGATTACAATTATAAAGAAGCGCTTTCTGTATTACAGAAAGTGCTTCTTTTATATTAGAAAAAGTAAGTTTTAATTATTTACTTTAAACTGTTGGTTCCCATTAACCAGAAAGTCAACAATTTGTTTTGCTGCAGCCAGTCCGGCATTGATATTAGCTTCTGATGTTTGTGCGCCCATTTTCTTTGGAGTTGAGAAATAGCGGTTCGGGAATTTGGCAATCATTTCTTCATGATTGTCAGGCATAACATCACTCACATATTTGAAATCAGGATGACTTTCCATAAATTGTACCAATTCTGCTTCATCAACAACTTCTTTACGTGCTGTATTTACCAGAATGGCTCCTTTTGGCATAAGTTCAAGTAATGCTGCATTTATCGATTTTTTAGTCGAGGGAGTTGCCGGAATATGAACCGAAACAATATCGCAGGTTTCGTACAATTTATGAACATTAAACAATGGTTCTACTCCATCATTCTTAATAATATCAACATGACAAAAGGCGTCAAAAGCATAAATTTTCATTCCAAAACCTTTGGCAATCCGGGCCACATTACGTCCAACATTGCCATAAGCGTGAATCCCCAGTTTTTTGCCTAATAATTCCGTACCAGAAGTTCCGTTGTAAAAATTGCGCACAGCATAAACAAGTAAACCGAACACCAATTCCGCCACTGCATTGGCATTTTGACCCGGAGTATTCATTACGGTCACACCGGCGTTTGTGGCAGCCACCAAATCCACATTATCATAACCGGCACCTGCACGAACTACAATCTTCAATTGTTTGGCTGCTGCAATCACTTCCGCATCAATAATGTCGCTGCGAATAATTATAGCATCAACATCCGCGACAGCGTCGAGCAATTGTTGTTTTTCAGTGTATTTTTCAAGCAAAACCAGTTCAAAACCGGCAGATTCAATTTCCTGGCGGATTCCGTCCACAGCAATTTTGGCAAACGGTTTATCGGTAGCAATTAAAACTTTCATAGACTTGTATTTTACGAAAAAAGGCACTTAAAGTGCCCATTTTTCTGATTATTTTATGCGTTTTGTTTTTCAAATTCATTCATACAATCGACAAGCGCCTGGACACTTTCAATCGGCATGGCATTATAAATCGAAGCGCGGAAACCACCAACAGAACGGTGACCTTTGATTCCATCCATTCCTGCTTCCTGAGCAAATTTTTGGAAATCGGCTTCCAAAGCAGCATATTCAGGTTTCATTACAAAACAAACATTCATGCGTGACCTGTCTTCCTTGGCAGCTGTTCCAACAAATATTTTACTGTTGTCAATGGCATTATAAAGCAATTCGGCTTTGGCAATGTTTTTCTTTTCCATTTCCACCAAACCGCCGTTCTTTTTCAACCAACGAAGCGTTTCCATAGCGCTGTAAATTGGTAATACCGGAGGTGTATTGAACATGGAACCTTCGGCAATATGTGTTTTGTAATTCAGCATGGTTGGAATGTAACGCGACACTTTACCGAGCAATTCGTCTTTCACAATAACAAAAGCCAAACCAGCAGGAGCAAGGTTTTTTTGAGCTCCACCATAGATCAAACCATATTTTGAAACATCCATCGGACGTGAAAAAATATCAGACGACATGTCGGCAACCAAAGGCACCGGAGAATCAATATCGGTCAGAATTTCAGTTCCGTAAATGGTATTGTTGGTTGTGATGTGGAAATAATCCGCATCAGCTGGAATCGCATAATCTTTTGGTATGAAAGTATAATTTGCATCTTTCGATGAAGCAACTTCAATGGTTTCACCAAATCCTTTAGCTTCTTTCATGGCTTTGCTAGCCCAAACTCCGGTATTCAGATAAGCAGCTTTCTTTTCGAATAAATTGAAAGGAACCATGGCAAATTGCATGCTGGCCCCGCTTCCCAAGAATAGTACAGAATAACCTTCGGGAATATTCAACAATTCAATGAATAATTCTCTTGCTTCGGCAATTACCGCTTCGAAACCTTTGGAACGATGGCTGACTTCCAAAATTGACAATCCGGAACCGTTGAAATCCAAAATAGCTTCAGCAGTTTTTTCAATTACTTCACGAGGCAAAATAGATGGACCTGCACTAAAATTATGTTTTTTCATACTATAAAATTATATTAGTTTGATAGTTTTATTCCTGAAAAAGAAAGCACAAAAGTACTATTTTTTTAGTGTTCGTATCGTTAATTTTGTGTTTTTATGATTTATTTGGGCGGAAG